>NZ_JBEZIR010000088.1:0-35756 GCF_040651175.1 Kitasatospora sp. NPDC048540 | reverse complement strand
ATTTGGGCCGCGCGGGCGGGGGGACCCGCCCCCCCGGCCCCCCCCGGGGCGCGCGGGGCCCGCCCCCCGGGGGGGGGGCCCGGCCGGCGGGCGGGGTGGCTCCCGTCCGGCGCGCCGCGGTGACCTCGGTGACCTCGGTGACGACGGGTCAGCAGACGATGGTGATCGAGAACGGCCGGTCGCTGTCGACGGCCGCGCTGCCGGCGCTGGACGGTGTCGCGGTGCGGATGAAGAGCGTGTTGGAGCTCACCTTGCCGACCAGGACGGACGAGCTGCCCGGGCCGGGGTCGCTGCCGCCGTTGGTGTTGACGGTGCCCAGCAGTGCGCACTCGCCCAGGTCGGCCGTGGTGGTGATGTTGTAGCGGCCGTTGCCGAAGTGGCTGACGCCGGTGACGCCGGAGCCGCCGAGCAGTGCCCCGGCGGCGCTGACCTTGGCCCAGGCCGTGGTGGTGGCCGTGCTGCCCGTCGGCGCCTGCGGAGCGGCGGACGCGGACGACACGGCGAGCGTGCCGCCGATCGCGAGCGCCACCGCGGCGGCCGCGAGAGCCGGTTTCCTGAATCCGTTCACGGTTGTCTCCCTGCCGAAGAAGGACTCGGTACGGGTGAACCCGCCCCGGGCAGGGGCTCACCGGGCAGAAGCCTTCCCTGTCACGGCCGGTTGCGGGAGAGCGCCCGGCACGGTCGCCCCAGGACGACGGACCGTCGGGGCCGGGCCCGTGCTCCCGATGGGGGATTTCTCCTCCCACTTTTTGACGCGTACGCATCATTTCAACGGGGGTGGGTAGGGCAGCCCGAACCCCTCCCCCGGGCCTGGCGGGCGCGGTGACGTGGCTGCGCGCACGCGCCGCGGGCCAGGTGCCGCCGATCAGGCCATGGGCCGCGGGCGGCCGCCGGTCCCCGCAGCGGTCACGGGAGGGCCGCTGCGGGGGTGCGCCGACGGGGGGGGGTCAGCCGCGGCCGAGCAGGGCGCCGCCGTTGATCTGGAGGATCTGGCCGGTGACGAACCCGGCCTCGGGCGAGGCGAGGTAGCCGGTCATGGCGGCGATCTCGGCTGCCTGCCCGGCCTTGCCGACCAGGGTCTGGGAGATCCGGGCCGCGTGGCCGGCCGGGGTCATCCGGTCGCCGAAGAACTCGGTGGCCTCGATGTAGCCGGGCGCGATGATGTTGGCGGTGATGCCCGCGGCGCCGAGCGCGGTGGCCTGTTCGGCGTTCCACGGGTGGAGCGCCGCCTTCGCGCCGCCGTAGGTCCCCGGTCCGCGCAGGGCGGCGATCGAGGACAGCGTGACGATCCGGGCGCCCGGCCGGGTGAGCTGCGGGAGCAGCGCCTCGGTGAGCAGGACCGTCGGCAGGACGTTGCCCTCGAAGTTGGCCCGCCACTGCTCGGCGTACCCCGCCAGGGTGTCGGGCTGGTCGAGGCCGTAGAAGCCGCCGGCGTTGTTGACCAGGACGTCGACGGTGCGGCCGCCTTCGGCCAGTTGGGCGGCGACCTGTTCGACCTGCTGCGGGTCGCTGAGGTCGGCGGCCCGGTGGGTGAGCCGTTTGGCGTCGAGTTCCGCGTTGACCGCGTCGGCGGCCGCCGCGAGGGTCGCCTCTCGGCGGCCGAGGATCAGGACGTCGTCGCCGGCCTTGGCGAAGTGTTCGGCGATCGCCCGGCCGATGCCGCTGCCGCCACCGGATACCACTACGAGTCGGGACATCCCGGACTCTCCTTCCTAGCAGGGCCCGATCGAGGGGCACGGGTCCGAGGCCTGCTGCCGGTGCACGACCGGCTGCGAGGAGCCGGGCTGGGACACGATGGTGACGGTCGCCACCAGCGCGATGACCAACATCACGAGCCTGGTCGGGTTCATTCCGCTAATTCCCCTTGTATCCGCATCTGTTCACTGCTCCGGTCGAGTGTGGGTCGGACCGCCGCGCGAGCGGTCCTCGACCGGTCCTCAGTGTGCCCTCCGGTTACATCGGTTGTGCATCGGCGCTCCGCGGCGGCGGCCAGCACCAGTGCGATCATGGTCAGACCGAACCCGAACAGGCCCATCAGGGCGATGATTCCGGCGTGCAGCGCGACGGCTCCCGGGACGGCGGCCCGGCGGGCGCCGGCGGGCAGCAGCATGCCGGCGGCGAGGGCGAGTTCGAGGGCGATGACCGACCAGCCCAGCAGCCGCACCGACCAGCCGTGGCCGACCAGCGGGTCGGTCCACGGGCGCAGCGCCGCCGGGGCGCCCCAGTAGTGGCTGTGCAGGGTGTAGTACATCGCGGTGCCCTGGCGCCACACGGGGTCGAGCAGTTTGGAGAGGCCGGCCTGCCCGTAGATGATCAGGATCTGGGCGCGGAGCAGGAGATGGGCGGCGTAGCCGGCGCCGCGCCACTGCGGCGGGAGGGTGCCGGGGGTGCGCCGCCAGTGCCAGCGGCGGGTGTCGCCGAGCAGGATCACGGCCAGCAGCAGGGTGGCGATGCGGGCGGCCATGTCGCCGCCGTCGGCGAGGCCGGTGGCGGTGGTGAGGCTGAACGTGAGGTACCAGTGCGGCAGGCAGGTCCAGCGGGGCCGGTAGCCGGAGGCGATGACGGCGAGCGCGAGGGCGGCGACGGCCCGACGGGCCGTCATGGTGCCGTCGGCCGGGCCGAGACACCACAGGCCGAGTGCGCGGGAGCCGTCGCAGTACGGGGCGAGGGGGCCGTAGCCGCCGTGGGCGAAGAGCGCGGCGTCGGGGGTGCACAGCAGGGTGAGCAGTTGGGTGAGGGCGAGCAGGCTGCGGCCGGCCGCGATGCCGGGGCCGGGTGCGAAGCCGGCCAGGCCGGTGGCGAGCCGCCGGCCGAGCGCGGTGGACGGGGGTCTCATGGGCACTCCACCCGCAGGATCGCGGCGTCGTCGATCCGCCAGTGGCCGGCGTCGGGGGTGCCCCAGCGGGCCAGCGTCTCGCGGGTGAGGGCGATCGGCCCGCACAGGGTGGGGTGGGCGGCGGGGTTGCGGACGGCCGGCGCTGTGGGCGGTGTGGCCGTGGCGGGCGGCGGGGTGCAGTCGGCGAGGGTGGCGGCGTGGCACGGCTGCCAGGCGGTGGCCGGCAGGAGGTCGGCGAGGGCTTCGATCTCGCGGGCCTGGGTGCGGGGCGAGCGGTCGGGTCCCCAGCGGGTGGTGAGCGGGGCCTGCGGGGTGGTCAGGGCGGCGGTCCAGCCGGCCGGGCCGGCCCGGTAGGCGGCCAGCTCGGGGGCGTACTGGCCGTTGTCGAAGAGGTTCCAGCCCTGGGGCCACAGCAGCCAGGCCGCGTCGTGCGGGCGGGAGCCGGGGGCGGCGCCGCCGCTGCCGGGCGGGAGTTGGGCCAGCAGGGCGAGCAGCAGGACGGCCGTGAGCAGCGCGGCGGTCTGCCGGAACGCGCGTTCGGCGGTGGTCCGGGGGTCCTCCGGTCGGTGGTGCATGGGGTGGCGCGGTGCCTTCCGTCGGCCGGGTTGCTGCGGTGCCGTTGCGGTGTCGTTGCAGCGTGGTTGCCAACTGCTGGCGGGTTCACCGGAGTTCCGGATCAGTGTTATCGACTGCTGATATACATGCTTCCAGTTGTCCACCGCTACTCGAAGGACAGGGCCCCGTGAGCGACGAGGAGTGGGGAATCCAGCTGCTCGGCCCGCTCCGGGTCCAGGTCGGCGGACGGCCGTTGGACCTCAGCGGCCCGCGCCAGGAGAAAGTGCTGGCCGTCCTGGTCCTGGACGCCGACCGGGTCGTCCCGTTCGACACCCTGGTCGACGCCCTGTGGGACGACGCCCCGCCGGACACCGCCCGGCGCCAGGTGCACAACGCCATCGCGGCGCTGCGCCGCTGCCTCGGCCCGCTGCGCGACCTGATCGTCACCGACGGACGCGGCTACCGCGCCGACCTCTCCGGCGCCCCCGGCGGCCGCGAGCGGGTCGACGCCCACCGCTTCCTGCACCTGGTCCGCTCGGCCGACACGGCGCTCGCGGCCGGCCACCGGGCCGGGGCCGTCACCGCGCTCACCGACGGACTGGCCCGGTGGAACGGCCCGGCGCTGGCCGGACTCGACGGCCGCGCGGTACGGATCCTGGCGGGCCGCCTCGACGAGCAGCGCCTCACCGCCCTGGAGCGGCTGTTCGACCTGCGCCTGGACGAGGACGCGCCGGGATCGCTGGTCCCCGCGCTGGCCGAGCTGGTCGCCACCCACCCGCTGCGCGACCCGTTCCGCCGGCAGCTGATGCTGGCGCTCCACCGGGCCGGCCGGCAGGCCGACGCCCTCGAGGTGTACCAGCAGGGCCGCGCCCTGCTCGCCGCCGACCTGGGCCTGGACACCCGCGCCGAACTGCGCCTGCTGCACGAGCGGATCCTGCGCTGCGATCCCGCCCTGGACCGGCCCGCCACGGGACCCGGCGCACCGCCGCCCGCCCCCGCGACCGCCTCGGCCGCCGCTCCCCCGCCGGCACCGGCCGCGGCCGCCGCTGCCGTCCGGCCGGCCGCCGCAGCGGGCGGCGTCTTCCGCGCGCACCAGCGCCGCTTCCTGCCGTACGACGTCACCGACTTCACCGGCCGCGGCGAGGAGTTCCACCGCCTGGTGGCCCTCGCCGAGCAGGCCGCCCACCCCGACGGCCAGGACGGCGCCGGGAGTTCGACCCTGGTGGTGACCGCCGTCGACGGCATGGCGGGCATCGGCAAGACCACCCTCGCCGTCCGGGCCGCGCACGCGCTGGCCGACCGCTACCCGGACGGCCAGCTCTTCGTCGACCTGCACGGCCACACCCCCGGGCAGGAGCCCATCACCCCGGCCGCCGCCCTCGACCGGCTGCTGCGCCACCTCGGGGTCAGCCCCGAACGGATCCCCGACGGCGTCGAGCAGCGGGCGGCCGCCTGGCGGGCCGCGCTGGCCGGGCAGCGGGTGCTGGTCGTGCTGGACAACGCCCGGGACGTCGGGCACGTCCGGCCGCTGCTGCCGGGTGCCGGCAGCGCGCTCGTCCTGATCACCAGCCGGCGAAGACTCACCGCGCTCGACGGCGCCGTCAACCTGTCGCTGGAGGTACTCACCCCCCGGGACGCGGTGGAGCTGTTCGTGCGCATCGTCGGCGCGGACCGCGCCGAGGGCCGGCGCGCCGAGGTCGAGGACGTGGTCGCGCTCTGCGGCTGCCTGCCGCTGGCCATCCGGATCGCCGCCTCCCGGCTGCGGCACCGACCCGCCTGGAGCGTGGCCCACCTCGCCGACCGGCTGCGCGACCGGCAGCGGCGCCTCGCCGAGCTGGTGGCGGGCGACCGCAGCGTCGCCGCCGCCTTCGAGGTCTCCTACCTCCAGCTCGGCGAGGCCCAGCAGCGGATGTTCCGGCTGCTCGGCCTGCACCCCGGGCACGACTTCGACGCGGCCGGCGCCGCCGTACTCAGCGGCTGCACGGTGGCCGAGGCGGAGGTGATGCTGGAGGAACTGTTCGACACCCACCTGCTCGGCCAGCACACCGTGGGCCGCTACTACTTCCACGACCTGATCCGGCAGTACGCCCTGACCAAGGCCGAACACCAGGAACAGCGGACCGGCCGGGAGCAGGCGCTCGGGCGGCTGCGCCGGCACTACCTCAACCTGGCGCGCTGCGTCGCCGAACTCTCCGATCCGGGCCGGCCGTCCGTCCGGACCGTGGAGGCGCCGCGGGCGGTCCCGGGGCTGCGGACGGTCGCGGACGCGGCGGACCTGCTGGCCGCGGAGCGCGCCAACATCGTCGCGGTACTGGCCTGCCCCCCGGCCGGCGACGGCCTGGCGGAGCTCTGGCGGCTGGCGGTCGCGGTCGGCCCGTTACTGGTCCGCAACGGCTACGTCGAGGAGGCGCTGACCGGCTACCGGCACGCCCTGGACGCCGCCCGGGCCGCCGACGACCCGCACGGCCAGGCCGAGGTGCACACCAACCTCGCACTGGCCTACCGGGCGCTGGGCCGCTACGACGGCGCGGTCCGGTCGCTCGGGACCGCGCTGGAGCTGCACCGCGCCACCGGCGACCGCTACGGCGAGGCCCGCACACTGTGGACGCTCGGGCACGTCGGCCTGCTGCGCGGCGACTACCCGACGGTGCTGGAGCAGTACCGGGCGGCGCTGGAGATCTTCGAGCAGGTCGGCGCCGCCCGTGACCAGGCCGCCGTCCTGGGCAACATCGGCGTCGTGTACGGCTACCTGGCCGAGTACCGGCAGGCGCTGGCCCACCACCGGCGGGCGCTGGCCCTCAGCCGGGAGCTGGACAACCCGTTCCGGGAGGCCGTCGACCTGCTGAACGTCGGCTGGGTGCTCTCCCGGCTCGGCGACACCGGGGAGGCCTGGGGCTGCCTGGAACAGGCCCTGGCCAGGACCCGGGAACTCGGGGCCCGCGAGGTGGAGGCACAGGCCCGCTGGGCGTTCGGCGACCTGCTGCACCACTGCGGCGACCAGCCGGCGGCGCTGGAACGGGCCCGGGAGGCCCTGGTGCTGGCGAGGGAGATCGGCAGCCGGGACCTGGAGAGCCAGACCCTCAACCTGATCGGCGCCGTGCACCGCGCGCTCGGCGCGCCCGAGGCGGCCCGGGACTGCCACGAACGGGCGCTGGCGCTGGCCTCCGAACTCGGCCTCAGGTTCGAACAGGGCGTCGCCTGCGAGGGCCTGGCCCGGCTGGCGCTGGACGCCGGCGAGCGGCAGTCGGCGTCGGACCACTGCGACCGGGCGGTGGCCCTGTTCTCCCGGATGCACCCGCACCGCGCCGAGCTGCTGCGGGCCGACCTCGCCCGCGAGCGCCGTCCCGAGCCGAGCGGCGCACTGTAGCGGGCGGCCGCACACCTGTCCGGCCGCCCGCCGACCGTTCACGGGCGGGCCGGGTCCCCGGCCGTGCGGGCCGCCTCCCGGGCGAGCCCGATCAGCACCCCCTCGGCGCCGGGGCGTCCGACCAGCTGGACCGCCAGCGGCGCCGACCCGTCCGCGGTCCGGCCGACCGGGAAGGTGAGGGCGGGCAGTCCGGCGAAGCTCGCCACCGGGGTGTAGCCGATCTCCCGGTCGTAGTCCGGGTGGCCGGGGGTCACCAGGGACGACGCGGCGCGCTGCGCACCGACCGGGCGGGGCACGTCCGGGTCGAGCGGCAGCAGCCAGACGTCCACCCCGGCGTCGGCGAACAGCCGCGGCACCGCGGCCCGGGTCCGGGCCAGCTGCTCCTCGATCTCGCGGTGGCGGAGGTCGCCGATCGCGGCGCCGGAGTCGACGGCCCGGCGGGTGGAGGGTGACAGTTCGTCGGCGATCCGCGGGTCCCAGCCGTGGCTGCCCTGCCAGGCCTGCCGGGCGCACAGCTCCCAGGCGGCGCCGCGCAGGTCCCACAGGCCGCCGAGCCGGGTGGTGGCCACCCGGTGCCCGTGCGCGGCCAGCAGTTCGCCGGCGGTCTTCAGGGCGTCCAGGATCCCGGGCTCGGCGCCGCCCTCGGCGACCTCGGCCACCACGCCGATCCGCAGGCCCCGGTGGTGCTCGGCGCGCGGGATCGGCAGGCCGGACACCTCGGCCAGCAGCGCCAGGTCGTCGGCGGTTCGGGCGACCCAGCCTGGGGCGTCCATCGCGGGGCTGAGTGGCAGCATGCCGCGCAGGGCGGCCGGGTCGTGGGTCATCCGCAGGCCGACCACGCCGCAGCGGCCGGCCGGCCAGCGGACCGAGCCGAGCACGTCGGTGCCGAGCGCGAGGTCGCAGATGCCGGCGGCGACGGCGACGCCGCAGCCGGTGCTGGAGCCGGCCGGGTCGATCGTCGGGAACCAGGGGTTGCCGCAGCCGGAGCCGATGCCGATGTTGAGCTCGGTGGTGACCACCTTGGCCACGGTGGCCAGCCGGTGACCCTCGGTCAGGACGGCGGCGCTGCGCCCGGGGTGGTGGCGGTGGCGGCGCAGCCCGAGCCGGGTCGCGAACCCGGCCACGTCGACGGTGTCCTTGACGCCGAGCCGCAGCGCCGGCGCGTGCGGGCCGGCGGGCCGCAGTTCGGCGCAGGCCCGGTAGCGGTGGTCGGCCTCGCGGGCCCAGCCGTCGGCGAGCGCGTTCCACTCGGGGAGGGTGAGGGCGCCGTCGTCGAGCAGGGCGAGGCGTTCGCGCAGCGGCAGGGCGATCAGCGGCGGCGGGACGGCCTCCGGCGCGGGGTCCGGCGCGGGGTCCTGGGTGGTCCGCGGGCCGGCGGGCCGGTCGGCGGCGAAGTACGCGGCGACGGCGTGCGCGACGTCAGGCATGGGTGTCCTCCGTGATCCTGGCCGGCGGGCCGTCCTGGGCTGCCGGTGCAGGTGCGGGTGCGGGTGTCGCTTCGGCTGCGGCTCCCGAGGTGCGCAGTTCCTCGGCGAGGGCGGCGAGTTCGGTGTCCAGCCGGCGGTCGGCGGGCATGAACGCGAGGTGGCGGCGCACCTGCCGGTACACCTCGGCGGTGCCCGGGGCGAGCAGGTGGGCGCCGCGCAGGTCGGCGGCCTGGCACAGGGCTGCGAGCTGGATCGCGGCGGCCTCGTGCACCAGGGCGGTGACGGTGCGGGTGGAGCGGGCGCCGATGGTGGCCATGCTGACCTTGTCCTGGTTGTGGGCCTCGGTCGAGCGGGAGAACGCGGTGGCCGGCATTCCCAGCGAGAGCGCCTCGGCGACCAGCGCGGAGCAGGCGATCTGGGCGCCCTTGAAGCCGTGGTGCAGACCGGCCGCGGGGTCGTCGGCGGCGGTCGGGGCGGTCAGGCCGGCGGTCAGGCCGTTGCTGAACTTCTCGTCCACCACGCAGGCGAGCTGACGGTCCAGCAGGTCGCCGACGCTGGCGACGGCCACCCGCAGGCTGTCCATGGCGAGGCCGACGTGGCCGCCGTAGAAGTTGCCGCCGTTGTGGACGCGGTCGCCGTCCGGGTCGAACAGCGGGTTGTCGTTGGTGGAGTTGATCTCGGTGTCGAGCCACCGGTCCACCCAGTCGAGGGTGTCGTGCAGCACGCCGATCACGTGCGGGGCGCAGCGCACCGAGTAGCGGTCCTGGATGGGGTGGTCCAGCCGGCGGTAGCCCTCCTGGCCGTCGCCGGGCCGGTTGTCGCTCAGCACCCGGGCGTGGTCGCGGGCGAGCTGCGATCCGTCCAGCAGGGCGCGGATCCGGGCGGCCGAGCGGACCTGGCCAGGGTGGGGTTTCTGCCGGTGGATCACCGGGTGGTAGTGGTCGCGGTTGCCGAGCAGCACCTCGACGGCGAGCGCGGTGCAGGCCTCGGCGGTCCCGGCGAGGCGGCGGGCCTCGGCGGCGGCGTGGACGGCGAAGGCGGCCATGAAGGAGGTGCCGTTGATCAGGGCGAGTGCCTCCTTGGGCTGGAGGGCGAGCGGTCGCAGTCCGGCGGCGGCCAGTGCCTCGCGGGCGGGGCGGCGCCGGCCGTGGTGGACGGCGGTGCCTTCGCCGATCAGCAGTGCGGCCAGGTAGCAGAGCGGGACGAGGTCGCCGCTTGCGCCGACCGAGCCGCGTTCGGGGATCACGGGCAGCAGGTCGTGCCGCAGGCAGTCCAGGAGCAGGTCGACCACCTCGGGGCGGACCCCGGAGTAGCCGCGGGCCAGGCAGTTGGCGCGGATCAGCAGGGTGGCGCGGACCACCGGGGCGGGTGCCTCGGGGCCGCTGCCGACCAGGTGGTAGCGGATCAGGTGGTGCTGGAGTTCGGTGGCGTGCGCGGCGGGGATGTGGCCGATGTTGCGGTCGCCGAAGCCGGTGGTGACGCCGTAGAGCGGCTCGCCGGAGGCGACCAGGCGTTCGCGCAGGGCGACCGAGCGGCGCATCCGCTCGGTGGTGGGCCCGTCGAGGCCGACGGGTTCGCGCAGCGGGCCGCCGGTCAGCCGGGCGACGGTGGCGGGGGTGAGTTCGCCGGTGCCGAGGCGGATCATCCGGCCTCCTCGGTGAAGGCGGTGACGGCGAGGCGGGCCTGTTCGGGGTTGAGCCGCGGGTCGCAGGCGGTCCAGTAGCGGGGCTGGACGGCGGGGTCGTGGTGGGCGCCGACGCATTCGGTGACGTCGTCGGGGGTGAGTTCGAGGTGCAGGCCGCCGGGGTGCTGGCCGAGCCGGCGCAGCACCCGGACGCAGGAGCGGATCTCGGCGAGGACGGCGGTCATCCGGCGGATCTTGCGGCCGGCGGATGAGCGTTCGGTGTTGCCGTGCATCGGGTCGCAGATCCAGGCGGGCTGCAGGCCGGCCTCGGTGGCGGCGTGGACCAGCCGGGGCAGGACGGGTTCGACCAGGTCGGCGCCCAGGCGCAGGATGAAGGAGAGCCGGCCGGGGGTCCGGTCGGGGTCGAGGGCGGCGGCCAGGGCGGTGAGGTCGGCGGCGGTGGTGGTGGGGCCGAGTTTGACGGCGACCGGGTTGGCGGTGCCGGCGAGCGCGGCGACGTGTCGGCCGGCCGGGTCGCGGGTGCGTTCGCCGATCCACAGCAGGTGGGCGGAGCCGAGGTGGAGCTGTCCGCCGTCGGTGCGGGTGAGCGGGAGTTCGTAGTCGAGCAGCAGTGCTTCGTGGCTGGTGAACACCGGGCGGCCGCCGGCGGCGTGTTCGGCGTCGAGGTGGCGGTGGATCTCGGCGGACAGCCGGTGGGCGGTGAGCAGGCGTTCGGGGTCGGGGGTGCGGGCCTCGGCGGTGGGCCGGGTGTCGTTGACCGCGTCGCCGCGGTAGACGGGCAGGTTTTCGCCGTAGGGGCCGGGTTCGAAGGGCTGGGAGCGGGGTTTGGCGAACTGGCCGGCGATCCGGCCGACGGCGGTCGTCTCGCGGCCGGTGCCGCTCTCCACCAGGTCGGCGAGTTCGCCGAGTTGGGCGGCCTTGCGGCGGACGGTGTGGGCGGACACCTCGGCGAAGAGTTCGGCGCAGTCGCCGCCCTGGATCAGGTGGGCGCGGCCGGCGGCGACCTCGGCGAGGCGCCGGCGCAGGTCCAGGCAGTCCGCCGGGGCGACCAGCGGGGGCTGTTCGCGCAGCCTGGCGGTGACCTGGTCGACGGCCGCCCGGTCGGGCCACCCGGCTTCGGGGGCGGGCGCCGTCTCGGCGGTGAACAGTGCTGACATGGTCGGGTGCCGTCCGTTCGGTGTCGGGTCAGTCTCGGGTCCGCAGGGCGATCGCGGCGAGGCAGTGCTCCTCGATCGCGTCCAGCTCGCCGGGGGTGGCGGCGTCGACCACGAACATCGCGGCCCGGTCGCCGGACTGGCGGATCGGGGCGAGGCGGGTGCCGGCCGGTTTGAGGGCGACGATGCAGCGCAGTGCGGCCGGGTCGCCGGGGGTGGCGCAGTCGGCGACCTGGGCGCGGACCTCGGCCGGGTCGAACCACTGCGGTTCCGTGGCGAGGCCGGGCCGGACGTCGAGGCCGGCCAGGACGCCGGGTCCGTGCGGGAGGTAGACCTGGCGGGCGTAGCGCTGCGGGCGGGCCGGGCGGGGCCGTTCGCCGAGGGCGACGGCGACGACGGCGTCCTCCAGCGGGGCGAGGGTGGCGAGCCAGTGCAGCGCCATGATGCTGTCGCCGGGCGGGCGGGCGGCGATCTCGATCAGGGCGATCCGCCCGTCGGGGCCGATCCGGTACTCGGCGTGAGCCATGCCGGTGTCGAAGGCGAGCCGGTCGAGGACGGCGCGGTGGACGGCGTGCAGCCGTTCGCGGGTGGGGTCGTCGAGGCCGGGGGCGGGGGTGGTGTGGCCCATCTCGACGAAGTAGTCGCCGGTGGTCTCGGTGGTGCGCTTCTCGGTGGTGCCGAGGTAGTGGACCTCGCCGTGCAGGCTGAGCGATTCGACGGAGTACTCGGGGCCCTCGGCGCGCCGTTCGAACAGCAGTGTCTCCTCCGGTCCGTACGCGTCGAGGCTGTCCAGCAGTGCGGTGCGGTCGGCGACCAGGCGGACCCCGGAGCTGGCGAGCCGGCCGACCGGCTTGACGACCAGGGGGAAGCCGTCCCAGGCGGCGGCGGTCTCGGTGCGGCGGCCGGCGGGGACCAGGGTGGATCCGGGGCTCCAGTCGGCGAGGTAGCGGCGCTGGAGGTGCTTGTTGCGGCAGACCCGGGCGGCCCGCAGGCCGGGTGAGCGGACGCCTAGCAGGTCGGCGACGACGGCGGCGCCCTCGACGTACTCCTCGCGCAGGCAGCACAGGCCGCGGATGTCGTACTCCCGGGCCCAGGCGGCGGCCCGGTCGGCGAGGGCGGCGTGGTCGTCGGCGTCGGTCAGGGCGGCGTCGGCGATCCGGGAGAGCGGGTGGCCCGGGGTGTGGCGGCCGGCCAGCAGGGTGGCGGCGTGCGGGCCGGGTGCGTCCAGGACCAGCAGGTCGAGGCCGCGGGCGCGGGCGGCGTCCAGCCAGCGCTGGTTCCAGGCCACGGTGAGTCCGCCGAGCAGCAGCAGGGCGGGGCGTCGGTTCGGCACGGGTTACCTTCCGGTTCCGGCGGGTGCGAGTTCGGGTTCGTTCTCCGGGGGCCGGGACTCGACCCGCCGGACGATGGTGCTGGTGGTCATGACGATGCCGAGGATCAGCACGCCCAGGCCGCAGCACAGGTAGATCAGCCGGAGCGTCAGGGTGGAGACGAAGGCGGCGAGGACGATGTACACGCCCATCCGGCAGATCCCGACGGTGGTGATCAGCAGGGCCATCACCCGGCCCTGGATGTCGACCGGGACCTGTTCCTGGACCCGGGTGCGGAAGATGTAGAACGCCTGGAAGTTGATGCCGGCCAGGGCGTAGAAGACCATCGGCTGGGCGAGTCCGTCGGCCTGCCAGAGCAGGATCAGGGTCAGGCCCATGCCGATCAGGCCGTAGCAGGCGAGCCGGTCGCGGTTGAAGCGGGCGGTCAGCAGCGGCAGGGCGAGTCCGCCGAGGATGGCGCCGACGGCGAACATCGCGTCGATGAAGCCGAGGCCGCTGGCGCCGACCTCCAGCACGTTCTCGGCGTACGGCGCGACCAGGGTGTTCATCATGTACAGCACGGCGAACAGCACCAGCAGCATGGTGTACGAGGGCAGCGTCGCCGGGTGGGTGCGCAGGTAGGTGAAGCCGGCGGCGGCGCGGCGGACGGTCTCGCGCCAGCCGTCGCCGCCGTCCTTGGTGATGGTGCGGGTGCTCCGGACGCCGGAGACGAACAGCGCGGAGGCGGTGAAGGAGACCAGGTTGATGCCGAGCACCCAGGTGACCGAGGAGGCGGCGATCAGGAAGCCGCCGACGGCGGTGCCGATGACGTTGCCGATCTGGACGGCGACGCCGGTGGTGGCGTTGGCGGCGAGCAGTTTCTGGACCGGGACGATCTCGCGGACCATGGTGGTGCCGGTGGGTACGGCGGTGGACTCGGTGAGGCCGAGCACGAAGACCATCACGAACACGTGCCAGGTCCTCAGGTGGCCGGTGGCCTGGAGCGTGACGGTGGTGGCCAGGGTGAGGACGGAGACCAGGTCGGCGCAGACGAACACCCAGCGCCGTTCGAACCTGTCGATCGCCACGCCGATCAGCGGGCCGAAGAAGACGCCGGGGATGGCCGCGGTGAGCAGCACCAGGGCGACCGCCCGGGGGCTGTCGGTCATCTGGAGCACCAGCAGGCAGTTGGCGATGAACTGCATGCCGTTGCCGATGTTGGTGACCAGCATGGCGGCGGCGATCCGGCGGTAGCCGGGCGGGCGCAGCGGGTCGAGGCGTTCGCGGACCAGGCCGCGCAGGGTCTGGGCGCGGGAGTCAGCCACGGGGTTCGACCTCCACGGTCAGGGCGGCGTCGACGCGGGCCTGCAGGGCGTCGAGTTCGGCGGGGGTGGGGGCGTCGATGACGTACATCGCGGAGCGGTCGGAGGAGGCGCGGATGGCGGCGAGTTCGTCGCCGCGGGAGCGGCCGGCGACGATCATGTGGATGGCGCCGGGTTCGTCGTCGAGGGGCTTGACGGCGGGCCACATCCAGCGGTCGGCGAGCCAGCTGACCTCGGTGTCCAGGCCGGGGGCGGTGATGTCGCGCAGCACGCCGGGGGTGTGCTCGGGGTAGACCTGGCGGACGTAGCGGCGCGGCTCGGGGTAGCGGGTGGGCTCGCCGAGGGCGACGGTGAGCATCGCCTCCTCCAGCGGGGCGCCGGTGGCCAGGTGGTAGAGGGTGAGGATGTTGTCGCCGCCGGCCCGGGCGGCGATCTCCATCAGCCGGACGGTGCCGTCGGGGGCGATCCGGTACTCGGCGTGGGCGATGCCGTCGCGGAAGTCGAGGCGGCGCAGGACGGCGGCGTTGACGTCGAGCAGGGCGGCGCGGGTGGCGTCGTCCAGGTCGGGGTCGGGGACGGTGTGGCCGAGTTCGACGAACCAGCGGGCGGCGCCGTCCTCGCCCTCGTTGGTGCGCTTGCCGGTGACGGCGGCGAAGACCGGCTCGCCGTGCTGGACCAGGGATTCGACGGAGACCTCGTGGCCGTGGGCGAGTTCTTCGACCAGCAGCGGTTCGGCGGTGTCGCGGTCGGCGAGGACGGCGTTGAGCGCGGCGGGGTCGTCGACCCGTTCGACGCCGGAACTGGCCTGGCCGTCGAGGGGTTTGACGACGGCCGGGTAGTGGGTCCAGGCGGCGGCGCGTTCGGCGCGTTCGGCAGGCGGGAGCAGGACCGAGCGGGGGCTCCAGTCGGCGAGGTAGCGGCGCTGGAGCAGTTTGTTGCGGCAGACCCGGCCGGCCCGCAGGCCGGGGGCGGGCAGGCCGAGCAGGTCGGCGACGACGGCGGTGGCCTCCACGTAGTCCTCGCCGAACGGGACGACGGCCCGGATGGTGTGTCCGGCGGCCTGCCAGTCGAGGATCTGCTGGACGATCTCCTCGTGGCGCTCGCCGGGGAGCCAGGCCAGCTCGGCGAGGCCGGCCAGCGGGTGGTCGGGCTGCTCGCGGCGGGCCTGGTCGAAGCGGCGGGCGCGGGGGGTGTCGGCGTCGATGCCGAGCACGGTCAGGCCGCGGCGCCGGGCGGCGGGGACCAGTTCGGGGTAGCGGCCGCCCAGCATCGCGCCGAGCAGGACCACCGTGCCGGTCTCGGTCGGTGTTGTCGTCATGCGTGTGCCGTCCGTCTCATCGTGTGGGCGATCGCCCCGGCCAGGTCTTCGAGGGTTTCGGCGACGGCGACCAGCAGGTCGTCGTGGCCGGGGGCGGCCAGTACCTGGACGCCGAGCGGGGAGTCCTGCTCGCTGAGGGCGAGCGGGAGGGCCAGCACCGGCAGCCGGGCGTAGTTGGCGATCAGGGTGAGTTCGCCGCCGCCGGGGGCGGTGCTGTCGAGGGCGCCGCCGGTCAGGGTGCTCGCGGCGGGCGGGCCGGCCAGGTCGGGCAGGCCGGCCTCCAGCGGCAGCACCAGGATGTCGATCTGTTCGGTGAGCAGGGCGGTGAGCAGCTTCTCGGCCCGGTCCTGGCCGTCCTTGAGGGCGGCGTGGCGGGTGTCGTCGGTGGTGGCGCCGCGGCGGACGGCGGCCAGGGTGTCGGGTCCGACGGTGACGCCGGGGGCGTCGAGGACGGGGGCGTAGCTGTCGTGGGCCTCGCGGGCGAGGAGTTCGCCGGCGGGGGCGCGCAGTGCCCAGACGGTGTCCAGGCCGTCGGGGGCGACGGGCCGGTGGCCGTGGTCGGCGAGGACCCGGTGGACGGCGTCCAGCAGGGCGGCCACCTGCGGGTGCAGGGCTTCGCCGGGGGGCGCGGCGGCGGCGTACCGCAGCTGCCGGGGTGCGGTGACGGGCACGGCGCCGAAGCAGTCGGCGAGGGCGTGGTGGCGCCAGAGCCAGCCGAGGTCGGCGGCGGTGCGGGTGACCAGGCCGACCGATTCCATGCTCGGGGAGACGGCGTGGACGCCGGCCAGCAGGGCGGGGTGCGGGGTGGCGCGCAGGGCGGTGACGCCGCAGTAGATCGCGGGCCAGCGCAGCGAGCCGCCGGAGTCGCTGCCCACCGAGACGTCGCAGAAGCCGGCGGCGACGGCGACGGCGGAGCCGCAGGAGGACCCGGCGGTGGACACGTGCGGGTGGCGCGGGTTGCTGCTGGGTTTGGTGGTGCCGAGCGCGCATTCGGTGGTGGTGACCTTGCCGACGCAGGTCAGGCCGCGGGCGGCGAGGCGGGTGGCGATCTCGGCGGAGTGGGCGGGGTAGTCGCGGTAGCCGCTGCGGATGCCGAGCCGGGTGGGGCGGTCCGCGACGTGGATGGTGTCCTTGTAGCTGACCGAGGTGGTCTCGGGGACGGGTGCGTCGGCGGTGTCGGCGGGCCGCCAGTCGGTGAAGGCGCGCACCAGCGGGTCGGTGCGGCGGATGTGGTCGAGCAGGGTGGCGCGGTAGGCGGCGGGGTCGAGTGCGCCGGTGTCGAGGCGGCGGCGGCGTTCGGCGAGCGGCAGCAGCAGGTCGGGCGGGACGGTGAGCGGTCGGTCCTGGGTGGGCATCAGCCGGCCGCCGCCCAGAGCAGGTCGGGGGTCTTGCCGGTGCGCGGGTTGGCGCTCAGCTCGTCGGCGCGCCGGATCCGGAACTCCTCGTCGTCGCCGCGCAGGGCGAAGCCGAGGTCGATCTGCGAGGCGAGCAGGTGGGCGCGGACGCTCTCGTCGGTGACGGCGGCGTCGGCGACGACCCTGACCTCCAGCTGCTCGGCGATCCCGGCGGCGCCGGTGAGGACGATCTGGGCGGCGTGCACGCCCGGCAGTTCCTTGGCGATCTGCACCAGCTGCTGCGGGCTGACCAGGGTGCCGGCGAACTTGACCAGGGAGCTCTCCCGGCCGGCGATCCGCAGGGTGTCGCCGGGGCGGCCGCAGCGGCAGGTGACGGGTTCGGCGCGGTCGCCGATCCGGTAGCGGATGACGGGGGCGACCGCGCCGGGGTGCAGGGTGGTCACCAGGACGGCGCCGTCGACCAGTTCGACGTGCTGGTAGGGCACCAGGTGGAAGGTGTCGGTCGGGCAGTCGGGTCCGTTGTGGCCGATCACCCAGGTCTCGGTGGAGCCGTAGTTGCCCCACAGGCCGAAGCCGGGGGCGACGCGGTCGCGCAGTTCCGGCAGGGCGGGGTCGCAGGGCTCGCCGAACCAGATGCCGGCCCGCAGCGTGCTCGCGAACCGGTGGCCGGTGCGCTCGCAGTACCGCAGGATGCGCAGCAGCTGGGAGGGGGTGCCGGCGACGGCGGTGGTGCCGTGCCGGGTGAGGAAGTCCAGCCACTGGCCGAGTTCCTCGTCGGCGATGTAGCCGAGGCCGATGACGTCGGCGCCGGCCAGTTCGGCGAGCCGGTTGTAGCAGTAGTGCGCGGACCAGAGCCGGCCCGGGCTGGCGAGGTTGGCGAGGACGTCGGTGGGGCCGAGCGGCTGCCAGTGCCGGGTGAGTTCGCCGAGGTGCATCTCGGTGGGGATCCACGCGAGCTTGGGTTCGGCGGTGCTGCCGCCGCTGGTGAACAGGTACGCGGAGGCGGGGCGGGGGCGCTGGGCGGCGGCCTGTTCGGCGGCGGCGGTGACGTCCTCGCGGGTCATCTCGGGCAGCGCGCTGACGTCGAAGTCGCCGGTCAGGTCGAGCGCGCGGTACTTGTCGCGGAAGTGCGGGAACCTGGTGGCGGCGCGGGCAAGGGTGCGCAGGGCGGCGTCGGTGTCGTTCATCGGACCTCCCGGGTGGGTGGGGCGGGCGCGGGGAGCGGGTGCAGGGCGCGGGGCTGTTCGGCGGCGGGCAGCGCGCGGACGGCGGCGGCGAGGCGGGCCAGCAGGCCAGGGTCGTCGGTGGCGGCGTGCACCGAGAACCATTCGCCGCGCAGCGGGTCCGGTTCGGCCCGGCAGGCGAGCGCGACGCCGGGGACGGCTGCGGCGAGGCGGGCGGTGAGGTGGTCGAGGTCGACCCGGACGCCGTTGACCTTGACCAGCCGGTTGGCCCGGCCGTGCCAGTGGAAGGTCCGCTCGTCGGGTGCGGTGACCAGGTCGCCGGTGGCGGTGGCGGCCGGGACCTCCTCGCCCGGGCGGCGGGCCAGCCGGGGGCTCGTCACCCGCAGCAGCCGGCTGCCGTCCGGCCGGCGGTCCCGGGCCTGCTCCTGTTCCTGCTCCGGGGCGAAGCGGGTGTCCTCGGCGAGGGTCCACTCCCCCGCGCCGCCGCTGCGGGTGGCGATCAGTCCGGTCTCCGTGGAGCCGAACAGCTCGACCAGCCGGGCCCGTTCGCCGAGGGCGGCGACCAGCTCGCGGGCGCCGGCCGGCAGCACGGCGCTGCTGTGCACCAGTACGATCCGCTCGGCGCGGGCCAGTTCGGGCAGGCAGCGGGCGAGCACGGCGAAGGCGGCGGGCACCGCGGCGACCAGCGGGCGGCGCCAGCGGGTCACGGTCCTGGCCAGCGGCGCGGTCAGGCCGGCCTGGAGGCAGGGCACGTCCAGCAGCCGGGGGACGGCCAGGCCCATCAGGTGCCCGTACAGGTGCCGGGGCGGTGCGTAGCTGAGGACGCCGTCGATGCCGCCGTCGGCGCACAGGGCGGTCAGCAGGCGGGCCTCGGCGTCGATCTGGGCGGGGTCGCGCAGCCACTGCTGCGGGGGTCCGGTGGAGCCGGAGGTGGCGAACGCGACGGGTGCGTCCGGCCGGTGGACGGTCACGGGAGCAGTCCGAGGACGGCCGCGTCGCGCTGCTTGCGTTCGATCAGGGCGGCGATGGTGGCGACGCTGAAGAAGGTGGAGCGCAGGTCGTCGACGACGAGGTCGACCGGGACGCCGAACTCCTTCTCCACCAGGCCGACGGCGTCCAGGACGCCGAGGCTGTCGTAGCGTTCGGGGACGATCTCGGCGAGCGAGACCTCGTCGTCGGCGGCGGCCAGCGGGTGGCCCAGCAGGGTGGCCAGCGCCTCCCTGAGGCGGTCGCGCAGGGGGGCGGCGGTGGCCGGGGTGGCGTTCACGGGGTCTCCTGGGTGGGCTCGGCCCAGGCGGTGCCCGGGGTGAAGTGGTCGGCCGGGTCGGTCGGTTCGAACGAGACGAAGATCCGGTCGACCGGGATCCGGGTGCTCAGCGCGGCCCGGACCGCGAGGGCGTAGCTTCGCCGGAAGGCGGCGTCGCGCTCGTGCGAAACCACGCAGGTGACGAGGGCGAACAGGTTGGTGGCGAGGTCCTCGCCGGGGGCGCCGCCGAGCGGGAACGGGCCGCTGAACACCCGGTGGCCGGGCAGGTCGGCGAAGCGGGTCAGCACGTGGTTGAGGTCGACGCCCTGCTGGCGCCACCAGAAGCTCAGCCGTTTGGCGACCTCCCGCTCGAACAGCGGATCGGACAGCGGGGTCTCGACCTTGGTGGTCGGCACGGTGGGACTCCCCTTCGGGTGGTCGGGGTCAGAGGTTGAGCCGCAGCAGGCGGGCGGGAGCGGCGTCGCTGGCGGCCAGCGCGGCGAGCTGCTCGCCGAGGCAGGCGGCCAGCAGGCCGGCCGGCTGGCGGCTGAGCGGGCTCCAGGCGAAGCCGGAGCCGACCCGGACCTTGGCCAGGAACCGGCGCAGCCCGTCCAGGTCGACCGGCAGGCCCAGCACCCGCTGGGTGAGCACGGCCTGGTAGGTCGACAGCAGGTCGGGCAGGCCGCGGGCGGTGGGTCCGAAGCCGCCGAGCGGTCCGGCCCGGTGGGCGAGGCCCGCGCCGAGGTCGCGGGCGGGCCCGTGCTCGCCGAGCAGGTCGAGCACCCGGGCGGCCTGCGCGGTGGCGGCCAGGGTGGGTTCGGCGCCGGGGACCTGGCCGTAGCCGTCCGGGTGGCGGCAGCTCGCCAGGAAGCGCAGCACCGCGGGGGCGTCGGTGCGGCCGGCGGGGTCGAGTCCGGCGGCGGCCAGCGCCTCGACGGCGCTGACGGTGGAGACCAGGTCGGAGCCGCGGCCGAGCCAGTACCCGAAGCCGCCGTCGGTGTTCTGCAGGCCGTGCACCCAGCGGCCGAGGCGTTCGGTGTCCAGGCTCTCGCCGACGGCGGCCAGCGCCTCCACCGCCCAGAGCGTGCAGCGCACCTCGGCGCCCCGGCCGGGCATGTACATCACGCCGTCCTCGTACGGCAGGTGGGCGCCGCGCAGCCAGCGCACCAGGCTGTCGGGGGTGCCGGGGCCGCCGGCGGGCCGCAGCGCGGTGAGGATGGTGACGGCGGCGGTGGCGAGGCTGTCGCCGGCCCGGCCGGGCTCGGTGTAGGTGAACCCGGAGCCGGGCAGCTGGCAGCCGCGGACCTGGTCGGCGATCTCGGCCCGGTGGTCCGGGCCGATCGGGTCGCCGAGCGTCTGGAGGGCGCCGACCACGCTGAACGCGGACCACACGTCGGCGCGTCCGTACCCGGCCCAGCGTTCGTGGCCGCCGCCGGGCAGCCGGCGGTCGGCCAGCCAGCGGCGCAGCGCGTCCGGGTCGCGGGGGGCGGCGCCGAGTGCGTCCAGGGCCCGGACGGCCCGGAACGCCGCCCAGGCGCACGGCTGGGAGGTGGGTCCGAAGCGGAAGCCGCCGCCGGTGTCCTGCTGGTCCTGCAGCCAGCCGGTGAGGGCCGGGGTGTCCCAGGGGCCGAGTGCGTCGCCGGCCGCGGCCCGCCAGGCGAGGGCGCCGTAGTAGCCGGCCCGGACGTCGGGGGTGCGGCTGCCGGGGCTCCAGCCGAGGCCGCCGTCGGGGTGCTGGGTGGCGGCGAGCCAGCCGCCGAGCGCCTCGGGGTCGGGCACCGGGCGGCCGAGGACCTCGCGGTGCACCCGGGTGGCGTAGTAGACGGCCCAGATGTCGGCGCCCTGGCCGGGTGTCATGGCGTAGCCGCCGTCGGCGGTGCGGGTGCCGGCCAGCCAGTCGGCGAGCCGGGCGGGGTCGGGCAGCGGGTGGCCGAGGTCGCCGAGGGCCTGGGCGCAGTAGTAGGTGGCCCAGACGTCCGAGGGCAGGCCGCGCTGCCAGGCGAAGCCGCCGTCGGCGTTCTGCCGGGAGGTCAGGAAGGCGACGGTGTCCTCGGGCCGGGCGGGTTTCTCGCCGAGCCAGTGCAGGGTGCGGACGGCGGCGTAGCTGCACCACAGGTCGGCCTCGCCCTGCCGGGCGCCGCCGTCGGCGAGCAGCGTCAGGGGGCTCGCGGGGCTCACCGGGCGACCATCACATTGGTGCGCTTCCAGTTCTTCTGGCTGCCGCCGGCCTTGGTGACGGCGGGCAGCTGGCTGACCACCAGCACGTCGTCCCAGTGGATGCCGGTGCCGGCGAACCGTTCGCGGGCGTCGGCGGCCAGCGCGTCGTCGGTGTCCTCCACGTCGACGTCGCGTTCCAGGACCAGCCGGGCGGCGGGTGCCTGGACCTGGATCAGGTAGCCGGTGACCCGGTGGTCCTGGTAGACGATCGAGCCGATCAGGCGTTCGTCGACGGTGGTGCCGCCGATCTCGACCCGGTCGGAGCTGCGGCCGTGGATGTGCACGGTCGGCAGGGCCAGGCCGCAGGGGCAGGGTTCGGCCGCGATGTCGGCGACGTCGCCGGTGGCGAGGCGCAGCAGCGGGCGGGCGAAGTTGTTCAGCGGGGTGTCGACCAGTTCGCCGGTGGCGCCGGGCTCGGCCGGTACCAGCTTGTCGCCGTCCCGCAGTTCGAGGATGTGGCCGTGCGGGAGCAGGTGCAGCCGGTCGCGTTCGCAGGTCGCGGCGATGGTGCCGGTCTCGGTGGAGCCGTACGAGGCGTCGAACACCTCGGCCTGCCAGTCGGCGGCCAGTTTGGCGCGCTGGGCCGGCAGCGAGACCTCGCCGAGCAGCATCACGGTCCGTACCTGCGCGCGGACGGCGGCCAGCGCGCCGCGGCTCTTGAGCACCCGGGTCCACTGGGTGAGCACGCCGGGGGCGGCGAACAGCACCTCGGGCCGGTAGCCGGCGAACAGCCGCTCCAGCCGGTCGAAGTCGCACATCCCGGTGGTGAACGGGTAGCAGCGCAGCGCGGCGTGCCCGAGGTACTCGCAGACCCCGGCGACGAAGTCGGCGACCGGGACGATGTCCGAGGGCAGCAGGACGGCGACCCGGCGCGGGTCGGCGCCCAGCGCCCGCCGCCACAGCGGGGCGACGCCGACCACGTTGTGGATGACGTCCTCGGCGAGGCGCGGGGTGGGGGTCGGGGTGCCGGAGGAGCCGGAGCTCTCGTAGTACTTGACGACCCGTTCGAGGCCGGGGCGCTCGAAGTCGGCGGGGCCGGCCTTCAGCCGGTCCTTGGCGGTCGGCTCGACCGCGTCCAGGTCGCGGGCGGCGACGCCGGGAGCGTCCCGGTAGTAGGGCGCCTCGGCGGCGCGGTCCCACAGCAGTGCCAGCTTCTCCCGCTGCACCTCGCGGACCAGCTCGGGCGCGAATCCGCCGGCCTCCAGTTCCTGGAGCCGGCCGTGCGCCGCGGTGAAGGCGGCTGCGGCGGCGGGGTCGTTGAACAGCATCATGAGCTGCGCTCCAATACCGAGAGGACGGGGTCGAACCGGCTGCGCCAGTGCTCCCGGCCGGACTCCGGGAGGCTGTGCATGGGGTCGTGGTACTCGTGGAGCCGCTCCAGCGCCTGCGGGTCGTCGGCGTCCAGCAGGGTCAGGAAGTGCTTGCGCCAGTACGAGATCCCCAGCTCGCGGTCGTAGCGTTCGACCTGGTGCACCCAGCGCTTGCCGGCGTAGGGGACGTCGCAGACCAGCCGGGGGGTGGCGAAGCCCGGCAGGTAGCCCATGATGGCGTCCTGGAGGCGCTGCGCCTCGGCGAGCGAGGTCCGCCAGTGCTCGCTGTTGGGGATGATGTCGCAGAGGTAGAAGTAGTACGGGGTGATGCCGCCGCCGTCGAGGAGGGCGAAGCACAGGTCGAGCAGGGCGGGCGCGCTGTCGTTGACACCGCGCAGCAGGACGCCCTGGTTGCGGACGTCGCGCACGCCCGCCTCCAGCATCGCCCGGGCGGCCTCCTGGACGGAGGCGGTGACCTGCTGGGCGGCGTTGGCGTGGGTGTGCACGGCGATGCTGACGCCGCGGCTGAAGGCGAGCCCGGCGACCCTGGCCATGCCGGCCCGGACGTCGTCGGCGAGCCAGTGCTGCGGCAGGCCGACCAGGGCCTTGGTGGCGATCCGGATGTCGCGGATGTTCTCGATGTCGAGCAGCCGCAGCAGGAAGGCCTCCAGCCGGGGCCAGGGCAGGTTGGCGGTGTCGCCGCCGGAGACCACCACGTCGCGGACGGCGGGGGTGGCCCGCAGGTACTCGACGATCCGGTCGAGGCGGTCGCCGGGCTTGAGCGCGAACCGGTACTTGGGGGTGGCGGGGGTGGCCGGGCCGACCAGGTCCATCCGGGTGCAGTGGCCGCAGTACTGCGGGCAGGTGGCGACCACTTCGGCCAGCACCTTGGTGGGGTAGCGGTGGGTCAGGCCCTCGGCCACCCACATGTCGGCCTCGTGCAGCGAGTCGCGGCTGGCGACCGGGTGGCTGGGCCACTCGGGGTCGCGGTCGGAGGCGGCCGGCAGCATGTAGCGCCGCACCGGGTCGGCGTACAGGGTGTCGGGGGTGGGCGGGCCGTGCGGGCTCATGGTGTTGATCACGTGCGGGGGCAGCAGCAGCGACATGGTCGCGAACTGCTCCTGGTCGCGGGCGACGTCCTCGTAGAACGTCTCGCCCGCGCCCGGGCCGAGCGCCTCCCGCAGCTGCCGCACGTTCTTGACGCAGTGCGCGCGCTGCCACTGCGGGTCGCGCCACTCCTCGGCGGTGACCTGGCTCCACAGCGGGAACCGCCGCCAGTCCGGCTCGATCAGCTCTCTGCGCCGGTACTCGTACAGCACGGTCGAGTTCCCGGCGGGGGTCGTCGTCGTCACGGCGCCCAGCCTCGAACGTTCGAACATCCGTCCTGCATCGCCACCGCATCCCCGGTGCATCCCGGCTGCATTCCCGCTGCATCGGCGCTACATCGGTGGTGGAACGGGCCGCCTGCGGGCCGCCGGGGACCGCCCTCGGGGTCAGCGCACGGCCGTGTCCTCGTCCTCGGGCACCGCCTCCAGCGCCCGGCCGCCGGCGGCGAGCATGCCGAGGAAGAACAGGCCGCCCAGCAGGAGCAGTCCGGCCACGATCACCACGGAGGTCGGCGCGTCCTCGGGGGTCACCAGCACGAAGAGCGCGATCAGCGTCCACACCAGGGCGCTGACGGCGACCGGCAGTTCGAGGCGTCCGAGGTCGAACGCGCCCGCCCGGCGGTCCAGGCGTCTTCGGACGGCCAGGTAGAGCACGATCGTCGCGCCGTAGATCAGGGCCGGCAGGATCGTCGACGAGGTGATCAGCTGCAGCAGTGCCGCCCCCGGCAGCGCGACCATCAGGACGACACCGAGCGCGAGGATCAGCAGGGTGGCCGGGATCGGGGTCCGGGTCCGGGGGTTGACCCGCCGCATCCAGCGGTGGGCGGGGAACCGCGCGTCGCGGGACATCGCGAAGATCAGCCGCGAGCAGGCGACCAGCACCACGGTCCCGGCGCCGAAGAACGCGATCGAGACGGCGGCCAGCAGCGTCTTCTCCGCCACCGGTCCGAGCCGGTCGCGCATGATCGCGGCCACCGGGGAGCCCTCGGCGCTGATCCGGGGCAGGTCCTCGATGGCGGCGGTCAGCGTGATCAGGAACAGCATGCCGAGGATCCCGGCCGCCACCACCGATCCGACGATCGCGCGCGGGACGCTGCGGAACGGGTCCTTCGCCTCCTCGGCCAGGTTGGCCGCGGAGTCGAAGCCGACCAGGGTGGCAAGGCCCATGATCATCGAGAGCATCAGCCCGCCGCCGACGGCGAAGTAGTCCGGGGACCCCGCGGCCACACCCCGGGAGACCAGGTTGCCGGGCGAACCGTCACCGGTCACCAGTACGGCGACCACCAGCGCGACCGCGACGACCACGACCAGCGTCAGTTCCAGCCCCACGGCGGCCGAGTTGATCCAGCTGACCAGCCGGGTCGAGGCGATCGCGACCACCGCCTGGACCAGCAGCACCGCCAGGGTGATCAGGCGCGCGGTGTCCTCGTCCGCCGCGAGGCCGGCCAGCGGCATCAGGGCCAGGCTCGCCAGCGCGTTGTCGATCGCCACCACGGCGATCGCCAGGTAGCAGAAGGTCAGCCAGCCGAACCACCAGCCGGCCCTGGGGCTGCCCAGCCGCGACGCCCACTGGTAGGAGGAGCCGCTGAGCGGGATGCGGGCCGCGAACTGCGCCACCACCAGGGCCACCAGGGTCTGCCCCACCGCCGCGACGGTCCACAGCCAGATCCCGACCGGCCCGGCCGTCTGCAGCACCTCGTCGAAGGTCGCGAAGATGCCGACCGCCACCGAGATGAACGCGAAGGAGATCGCGAAGACCTGGAAGGAGCCGAGCGAACGCCGCAACTCCTGCCGGTAGGCCGTCCCCTCGGTGCCTGCGCCCTGCGGCCCGCCCGTCGAAGCCTCCGCCATCTCGGACTCCCTCGCCGCCGCGCCGCTCCGCCGCGGCGCGGAGCAGGTCACCGCGAGTCTCCTCCCCGGGCCGCCGCCACCCCGTCCCGCCCGCCCCGCCACGCGCGGCGATGCCCCGGACGGCCGCATCCGCCGCCGCCGGACCGCCGCGGCAGCTCCAGCAGGCAAGTGAACACAATCCAGCAGGACCGCACAGAATTCCGCGCGACCCCTATTGCCATGTCGCATGTGCAATTACACTCCACCCAGCAAGCCCCCGTCAGAAGCGTTGTCCCGCAAGCCATCCGTCCGACACCGGAGCGCGCGAGCGACAGGCGACCTTCTGTTCGTTTCTGTCACCCCCACCCTCCCCCACCCCTCCGGAGCGCCCGCATGCCCTCTGCACCCCCGGCACGGCGCCGGACCAACGCCCTGAGAAGCGTCCTGCTGACGCTGGCGCTGGCCGCCCCCTGTCTCGCCGTCACCTCCGGCGCGTCCGCCCAGGCCGCACCACCGGCCCCGGCCGCACCGCCCGCCCTCGCGCCGGCCCTCGCCAACGGCGCCGCCCTCACCCCGCCGATGGGCTGGAACTCCTGGAACGCCCTCGGCACCCAGGTCGACCAGCAGCAGGTCGAGCAGACCATCGACTTCATGGCCGCCAACGGCCTGGCCGCGGCCGGCTACGACACCGTCACCATCGACGACGGCTGGTCACTGATGCACCGCACCGGCCAGAGCACCGACCTGGTCCGCCACCCCGACGGCTCGATGCAGCTCTACGACGCCGCCGGCAACCCGGTCAGCGGCACCGACGGCGGCGGCCTCGACCCGACCACCGGCCACCTGATCCCCGACCCGCGCAACTTCCCGTCCCGCACCGTCGACGGACGGACCGTCAACGGCATCGAGTACCTGGCCCGGTACGCCCACGCCAAGGGCATGAAGTTCGGGCTCTACAGCACCGACACCTACACCACCTGCCAGGGCCACCCCGGCAGCCTCGGCCACGAGAGCACCGACGCCGCCGACTTCGTCGGCTGGGGCGTCGACTACGTCAAGTACGACGACTGCCCCTACGGCCCGCAGATCATCGGCCCGGACGGCCACAACTACTGGACCCAGGGCGAGGGCAAGGAGCTCACCCGCTCGATGTACGCCCGGGTGCAGACCTTCCAGCGCGAGCTCGACGCCGCCTCCGCCGCCCAGGGGCGCCCGCGGGTGACGCTGAGCGTCTCCGCCCAGCCCGTGCACTCCGGGGTGCCGTACCTGCTGGCCGCCGACGACCCGGCCCGCACCGACCCGGTCATCCGGGCCGCCGGCACCCCCGCCTTCCAGGCCCCGGGCTACGCCCCCACCGGGGTGTGGTGCGGGCAGGTCGCCAACCTCTGCCGGATCGGCGGCGACCGCGACAGCGAGATCGACGGCGTGCTGTACAACGGCCAGCTGCGCACCGCGCTGGAGTACCCGGCCAATGTGCGCCCGGGCAGCTGGAACGACATGGACATGATGTTCACCGGCTGGAAGTACGCCTACGCGCTGTGGGGCACGCCCGCCGACACCTGCGTCTGCCACAAGCCCTTCACCGACGACGAGTCCCGCACCGAGATGTCGGTGCTGTCGATGATGGCGTCACCGCTGATCTCCGGCGCGGACCTGCGCACCGCCGCCCAGACGGTCCAGAACCGGGACGGCTACACCTGGTCCACCGGCATCTCGGACTCCGCCCTCACGGTGTACAAGAACCGCGACGTCATCGCGGTCGACCAGGACCCGCTCGGCAAGCCCGCCACCCTGGTCGGCGGCCCGCCGAACCGCGCCACCGACCCGGTGGTGCTCAGGCGCCAGCTGGCCGGCGGCGACCTCGCCGTCCTGCTGCTCAACCAGGACGGCGGCACCGCCCGGACGGTCTCCACCAGCCTGTCGGCGATCGGCGCGGGCGGCCCCGGCTACTCGGCGAAGGAGCTGTGGACCGGCGCCGGCGCCGACGTCACCACCGCGGGCGGCGGCACTCTGAGCGCGTACCTGCCGCCGCACGGCGCCGCCCTGTACCGGCTGTCCCCGCTGCCCGCCACCGTCCCGGCCGCACTGGTCGGCGACGGCCGCTACCACGCGCTGTCCGCCGGCGGCACCGGCGGCCAGGTCCTGGAGGTCGAGGGCACCTGCAGCTCGCCGGTGGGCTCGGCCGCGGACGTCAACACCTGGTGGCCGACCCACACCTCCGAGATGTGGACCTTCACCGCCAACCCGGACGGCACCGTGCGGATCAGTGACAACTGCTTCACCGGCACCCATGTGCACACGGTGCTCGCCGCGGGCAGCGCGCCGGGCAACAGCGCCTACCTGCTGGACTACTCGCCGGGCAACCCCTGGCAGGAGTGGCGGGTCGTCCAGTCCACCACGACCGGCGCACTGACCATCACCAACGTCGCGACCGGCCTGGTGCTCGACACCGCCGGCCCCGGCGCCGGCTCACGGGCGGTGACCAACACCGCCAACACGGCCGCCCCGGGCCAGTCCTGGACCGCGGTGTCCTGACCACCGCCGCCGGTCGCGGCGGCCCGTTCCCCGGTGGCCCCGGGGACGGGCCGCCGGGACGTGCCTCAGGCCCGGGCCTGCTCGCACCCGGGCCTGCTCACACCCGGGCCTCCTCGATGACCTGTGGCAGCCAGTCGGCGACCCACGAGAACGGGAAGCCCAGGCGGGTCGCGCGGCCGGTGTCCATCGGGTAGCAGGTGTCGAAGGAGAACGGCGAGACCTCCTCGCCGGCCCCGACCGCGAGCACCGGCTCCGCACCGACCACCCGCCCCACCGCGGCGGCCAACTCGCGGGCGTCCAAGGTCCCGTGGGAGGCCGCGTTGACCGGGCCGGTGAAGTCCGCGGCGGCCGCCCAGGCCAGGAAGCGGGCGATCTCCGGCTCGTGGACGAAGGACGCGGGCCGCGGCTCGGCGTGCACCACCACCGGCAGACCGCGCCCGATCCGCTCGACGTAGTGGGCCAGACGCCCGGTGAAGTCGGCGCCGCCGAGGACGTGCGCGGTGCGGACGGCGGCGACCTCGAACGGCGCCTGCCGGGCGAGCAGCGCCTCCGCCTGACGCTTTCCCTCGGCGTAGTGCTCCGCCCGGAACCGCTCGTCCGCCCACGGCAGCTGCAGATCCACCGGCCGGGCGGCCGGATCGACGGCCGACTCCGGGAGCGGCGCCGCGCCCGGCCGGCCGAGCCCTGCGTAGACCTCGACCGTGGAGGTCAGGACGTAGCGCCGGGTGCGCCCGGCGAAGACCCGGGCGGCGACGGCGGCTTGGAGCGGCGAGTAGCAGACCTGGTCCACGACCACGTCGAAGGACCGGCCGGCGAGCGCCGAGCGCAGCGCGCCCTCGTCGTCGCGGTCGGCGATCAGCCGGGTCACGCCGTGCGGCGCGGGCGTCGAGCCCCGGTTGACAACGGTCACGGCCGCCCCCGCGTCCCGCAGGTCCCCGATCAGCCTCCGCCCGAAGTGGCGGCTCCCGCCGATCACGCACACATCCATCGCACAGCCTCGTTCCCGTCTCGGCGCCATCGGTGATCAGTCTGCGCCCGGCCGTTCCACAGCGGTAGTGTCGATCGGCACACCCCATCGCAAGGAGAACTGTTGATCGACGTCCAGCGGCTGGCCGTGCTGCGCGAGGTCGCCCGGCACGGCAGCTTCAACCGGGCGGCGCAGGAGCTGCACTGCACACCGTCGGCCGTATCGCAGCAGATCGCCGCGTTGGAGCGGAGCCTCGGCGTGCCCGCGGTCGAACGGTCCACCCGTGGCGTGACGCTGACGGACGCGGGCCGGCTGCTGGTCGAGGCCGCGGACGCGATCGCCGCCGAACTCGCCGACACCCAGCAGCGCCTGGACCGCCTGACCGCCGAACGGACGACGCTCACCGTCGCCACGTTCGCGAGCGCCGGCCGCCGGCTGCTGCCCGCCGCACTGGCCGGGTTCCTCGCCGACCACCCCGAAGTGGCGCTGACGGTCCTGGAGGCGGAGCCCGAGGAGAGCCTGCCGGCCGTCCGCGAGGGCCGGGCCGACCTCGCCCTCGCGTACCACTTCGACGGCCCGCCGCCCGCCCGGCCGGGCGACCGGTCCGGCCTGGACTGGACGCCGCTCGGCGCGGACCCGCTCCACGTCGTCCTGCCCCGCCGCCACCCGGCCGCGCTCCGCGCCGGGTCGCGACCGCCGCGCCTGGCCGAACTCGCCGACCAGCGCTGGATCCTCGGCTGCCGGGCGTCGGCCGCCCAGGTCACCCGGTACGCCGAGCTGGCCGGCATCGAGCTGCAGATCTGCTGCACCGCGACGGACTACGACTTCGCCCAGTCGCTGGTCCACGCCGGCGTCGGTATCGCCCTGATCCCCGAACTGGGCCTGACCCGCCACCCGGGGCTGGTCGCCCTCCCGCTGGCCGGGCCGGGCCCGTGCCGCCATCTGGGGCTGGCCCTCTCCCGCCGCCGCCGCGGCCCGGCGGCCGGGCCCGCCGAGGACCTGGCCGCCCGCCTCCTCGACCAGGCCCGCCTCCTCGACCGAGCCCGGACCTGACCGCCGGCCCCGACCGGGAGCCCCACCGCGCCCCGGCCCGGCGAGCCTGTGTCGCACGTCACACCGGCCGGATGTCACGAACGGCCCGGCATCTTCCATCCCGTGGTCATCAGCAGCAGGCGGAGGAAGGCGGAACGATGAACGAGCGACGCACCGCAGGGGCCACGACCGCGCACCGGGTGGTGGTCCTCGGCGCGGGCTACGCAGGGATGTCCGCGGCGGTCCAGCTCGCGGCCCGGACCCGGGGCCGGGCGGACGTGCAGGTGACCGTGGTGAACGCCCGGGAACGGTTCACCGAGCGGATGCGGCTGCACCTGACCGGCACCGGGCAGCAGGTCGCCCACCTGAGCATCCCGGAGATGCTGGCCGGCACCGGCGCACGGTTCGAACGCGGCTGGGTGACGGCCGTCGACGCGGACGCCAGGACGGTCCGGATCGACGACGACCGCGTGCTGCCCTACGACACCCTGGTGTACGGGCTGGGCGGTGTCGCCGACACCGCCTCGGTACCGGGCGTCGAGGAGCACGCCCACACGCTGAACGGCGCGCAGGACGCCGAGGTACTCGCCGGGCGGCTGGCACATCTCGGCAACAGCAACGGCAGCGGCAGCGGCCGCGGCACGGTGGTGGTGGTCGGCACCGGCCTCACCGGCATCGAGTCGGCCGCGGAGATCGCCGAACAGTACCCGGGCCTGCGGGTCGTACTGCTGGGCCGGACCGAGCCGGGCGCAGCCATGAACCCGAAGGCCGGGGCGTACCTGCGGGCCGCGCTGGTCCGCCTGGGCGTGCGGGCGCGCAGCGGCGTCGAGGTGGTGAAGGTCCTGCCGGGGGCGGTCGAGCTGGCCGGCGGGGAGAGCGTTCCCGCCGACGTGGTCCTGTGGACCAGCGGTACCCGGGTGTCGCCGCTGGCGGCCGCCGCCGGGCTGGGCGTCGACGAACGCGGCCGGGTGGTCACCGACGAGGCGCTGCGGTCGGTGTCCCACCCGGCGGTGTACGCCGTGGGCGACGCGGCGGCCGTCCGCCAGCACTACGGCGTCATGCACGGCACCTGCCAGGGCGGCATGCCGACCGGTGTGCACGCGGCGGTGTCGATCCTGCGCGAGCTGGCCGGCCGGCGGCCCCGGCCGTTCCGTTTCGGGTACTACCACACGCCGGTGAGCCTCGGACGGCACGACGCCGTCGTCCAGTTCACCCGGCCCGACGACAGCCCGCGCCGGGTCCACCTGACCGGCCGTCGGGCGGCTTGGTACAAAGAGGTGGTGACCGCCGCACCTTGGCCGACGTACGGCCGGATGAGGAAGATGCCCGCCTCGGGCGCGCTCTGGCCGCGCGGCGGCCGCTTCACCCGGGTCGGGCGGCAGCGGTGACCCGGCCGTCCGCCGACCCCGGCCAGCAGGTGTTCCTCCAGCACCGTGCGCTGCTGTTCTCGGTGGCCTACCGCATCCTCGGCACCGCGGCCGATGCCGAGGACGCGGTCCAGGACGCCTGGATCAAGTGGTCGGCCGCCGACCGGTCGCAGGTGGCCGACCCCAAGGCGTACCTGGCACGGATCGTGTCGAACCTGGCTCTGGAGCGGCTGCGCTCCACCCGGCACCAGCGGGAGACCTATGTGGGGCCGTGGCTGCCGGAGCCGGTGCTGACCGGCGGGGACGCGGCCGACGCGGCCGTGGACGCCGAGTCGGTGTCGATGGCGATGCTGGTGGTGCTGGAGACGCTGAGCCCGCTGGAGCGCGCGGTGTTCGTGCTCAACGAGGTCTTCGGCTTCCGGCACGCGGAGATCGCCGAGGCGGTGGAGCGGTCCGAGGCCGCGGTGCGGCAGGCGGCGCACCGCGCGCGGGCGCACGTCCGGGCCCGCCGTCCGCGCTTCACCGCCGACCGGGCGCGCCGACGCGCCGTCACCGAGCGGTTCTTCGCCGCCTCGACCGGGGGTGACGTCAACGCCCTGCTGGAGGTGCTGTCCCCGGACGTCACGCTGTGGACCGACGGCGGCGGGAAGGTCCGCCAGGCGATGCGCCCGGTCGTGGGCGCGGCCACGGTGGCGGGCTGGTTCGCCGCCATCGGCACCGTCACCTACCAGGGCATCGAGCCGGCCGACATGGACGCCGCCCTGGTCGAGCTCAACGGCGGCCCCGGGATCCTGTTCAGCGGCGGCGGCCGGGTGATCGCCACCGTGACCTTCGACTTCGACGCCGAGGGCCGCATCACCACCATCCACAACGTCGCCAACCCGGACAAGCTCCGGGCCGTCGCCGAGGGCACCGCCCACCGGCTCGGCACCCGCTAGGCCGGCAGGGGCCGGCTCCGTACCTCAGCTGCAGGCGAGGAGCCAGAGGAAGACGGAGGCCGCCTGGACCAGGTCCTCCGTCTCCTCGGTCTGGGTGAGCAGCGGGCCCGGTACGTGGAGCAGTTCCCAGCCGGCCGGGTCGGCCGGTTCCTGCGGCTCGGCCGCCCACAGGTGGTCGATCTCCTCGACGGCGGTGGACAGCAGGGCGCACGCACCGGCCACGGCTCCGAGCACCTGGGCCGCCGGGCCCGGCTCGCCCCGGTCGTCGCCCGGCAGGCTGTCGGCGGCGGCGGACAGCCGGGTGGCGAGGTCCACCAGGTAGGAGGCCCGTGCCCGCCAGGTCGCGGGTCCGCGGGCCGGTGCCCGGTCCAGCCGGAGCCGTCCGCAGCAGGCCCGTTCCGCGGCGGTGGGGTGCCGGATGCCCTGCTCCCGGAGGTCGTCCGCCCGCTGCATGGCCCGGCGGGCCCGGGCGAGGGCGGCCGGCCAGTCGCCGCCGTCCCAGTCGGGTGTCGCCCGCAGTTCGCGGACCCGGTGACCGAGTGTCAGCCGTGTCCCGGCGGGGCGCGGGCGTGGGAGATCGGCCGTGGCGTGGGCCCGCAGGATCGGCCCGACGCCCGCGACCGACTCCGGGCTGCCGAACCCGACACCGCCGCCGAGACCGGCCTCGGGCAGCGGACCGGCCGCCGGCGGGCCGGATCCGGTGCCGCAGCGGCGGACGGCGTCGGCCAGGGGGACCTGGTCGACCAGGATCCCGGCCTCGTACGCGGCCTGCCAGAACACCAGGGCCACGGTGTGCGGGCCGCTCCCCCACGGCCACTTCGGCCACTTCGGCCGGCTCGGCGGGGAACCGGGTGCGCCGGACGGCCCCCGTCGGGTGGCGGCGCCGGCCAGCGGGTCCTGCTCCTGGTGCCAGGCGGTCAGTACCGCGCCCTGAGCGCAGGCCCGTTCCCACGAGCCGCACCCGTACGCGGCCCGGTGCCGCGACTCCCACCCGTCCGCATCCGTACCCGCACCCGTCTCCGCCGTCACGGGATGCACCGTACCGGGAGCGGTCCGCCCGAACCGCCGTACGGGCGCCCGGGACCGCTCAGGCGGTCACGCGGTGGCCGGGACGGGCGCCAGCTCGCGGCTGAGCCTCAGCACGTCGTCGACCGTCCGGCGGTCGGTGCTGCCGCGGAAAGCGGGGACGGGCCGGACGTCGGGGCCGATGAGCAGACCGGTCCGGCCGTCGAGGGACGGGTCGGTGGCGGCGAAGACGGACGGCCGGGCCGCGGTGGACGCGGGGCCGGCGGTGGAGCGTTCGAAGGTCCGCCGGACCAGGGGCCACAGCAGGCGCAGCCCCGGGGAGACGATCCTGGGTGAGGTCATGGTGCCGTTGGTCATGTCGGTCGCGGCGCCGCCGGGGTCGGCCGCGAAGACGGTGACGCCGGTGCCGCGCAGGCGCTCGGCCAGGTCGAGGGTGTAGGCCAGGTTGGCGAGCTTGGCGCGGCCGTACCAGTGGAAGCCGTAGTAGCCGCCGGGCGGTTCGACGGCGTCGAAGGTGCGCTTGGCGACCCGGATCGCGCCGGAGCTGACGTTGACGATCCGGCTGGGTCCGCCGGCCCGGAGCCGGTCCAGCAGCAGTTCGGTCAGCAGGTACGGCGAGAGGTGGTTGACGGCGAAGGTCGCCTCGATGCCGTCGACGGTCCGCTGCCGGTGGGCGAACATCGCACCGACGTTGTTGACCAGGATCTTCAGCGGCCCTTCGGCGGCCAGCCGGGCGCCGAGGGCCCGGACCTCGGCGAGCGAGGCGAGGTCGGCGGCCAGGAAGCGGGGTTCGGCGCCGGTGGCGGTGGCCGCGATCCGTTCGAGCGCGCGGGCGCCGCGCCCGGCGTCCCGGCCGACCACGGTGACGGCGAGCCCGCGTTCGGCCAGGGCGATGGCGGTCTCCAGGCCGATGCCGCCGGTTCCCGCCGTGATGACCGCTCGTTGTTCCATGGCTCTGCCCTTCGTCGCCGCATCCACAGAAAGCGGATACGAATCCGTTTCGATGGGGGCACGCTAGCACAATCGGATACCTATCCGTTTAGCTGACCGCGGCCTGCTCCGGCGCCGCACGCAGGGGACTTCATCGGGGAGCGGCGCTCAGCGAGGGGGGTTCAGCGAGGGGGGTCAGCGAGGGGGGCGCAGGCCTTCGAGCAGGATGTCGAGGTAGACCCCGGCGCGGGCGGAGTCGTCGTCGCCGGAGCGGACCGCGTGCTCGATGCCGCACAGCAGCCGGCGGACGTCGCCGGCTCGCAGGCCGGGCCGGATCACGCCGGTCAGGCGGGCCCGGTCGAGCAGTCGGGCCACCGCGTCGTCGAGTTCGGCCTTCATCGCCGAGGTGTGCGCCTCGGCGTCGTTGGCGGACTCGAGCACGGCGGCGAAGCCGGTGTCCTCCAGGGCGCGGGCCAGGGTGAACCGCAGGAGGCGGCGCAGACCCGCGAAGGCGTCCTCGTCGGCCGCGGCCGCCCTGGCCTCCAGGACCAGTTCCTGGAACCGCTCCGCGGACAGGGCCTCCAGCAGCGCGTGACGGTTGGGGAAGTGCCGGTACACGGTTCCCACGCCGACACCGGCAAGCCTGGCGATGGCGTTCAGCTGGAGCGAGTCGTCACCGGCGGCCAGCTGCTCGCGGGCGATGCGCAACACCAGCGCCCGGTTGCGCGCCGCGTCCGCGCGCAGCACTGGCCCCTGCTCGGATCTCGGTGTCACCCGCCCAGCATACGGGCCCCTCGGTCGGCCCCCGAGCCGGGCACCGGCCGCCGCTCGGCGGTGCACCGCAGCGGAACCGTTAATGAGTTGACCGCGTGGCCCCGTCTGGGCAGGCTCCAGCGAGCACCTGCCAGCACCTGCCCAACGGCCCCTGTGATCGGAGATGTCCGGGGATGACGTCGCACCTCCACGCACTCTGCTTCGACGCGAACGACCCGCGCCGTCTCGCCCGCTTCTGGTCGGACCTGCTGGGCCGCGAGCTGACCGACGACTCCCCGGGCGCCCCCGCCGACGGCCTCACGGTCCTGCCGGACGACGACACCGGGTTCCGGCTCCGCTTCCTCCCGTCCGAGGAGCGCAAGACCGTCCAGAACCACATGCACTTCGACCTGACCAGCACCTCCGCGGACGACCAGCAGGCGGTCGTGGACCGGGCGCTGCGGCTCGGTGCCCGGCACATCGACGTCGGTCAGCGCCCGGAGGAGGGGCACGTGGTGCTCGCCGACCTCGAGGGCAACGAGTTCTGCGTCATCGCGCCGGGCAACAAGTTCCTCGCCGGCTGCGGCTTCCTCGGGGCGCTCGCCTGCGACGGATCGCAGGAGGTCGGGTACTTCTGGAACCGGGCGCTCGGTTGGCCGCTGGTCTGGGACCAGGAGCAGGAGACCGCGATCCGCTCGCCGCTCGGCGGCCCGAAGCTCACCTGGGGCGGCCCGCCCCTGATGCCGAAGGCCGGGCGCAGCCGCCTGCACTTCGACCTCGTCACACCCGCCGGCGGTGACCCGCAGGCGGAGGTCGACCGCCTCACCGGCCTCGGAGCGATCCTGCTCGACGACGGTACGGGCGCTGGCAGCACGGGCGACGGCGCTACGGGCGACGGCTGTACGGGCCGGGTCGGCAGGGTGGCGATGGAGATGTACTCGCTCCACATCGCGGGGTCCTCCGTGAATGCGTCCGGATCCGGTTCGAGGAGGGTGAAACCGTGGGGTGTGGCGTACCCCCACACCC
>NZ_JBEZIR010000087.1:0-36351 GCF_040651175.1 Kitasatospora sp. NPDC048540 | reverse complement strand
GCGACCTGGACGACCTGCCGCCGGCCCTGTCCCGTCGGCCCCGCCGGACGGCGGCGACGCACAGGGCCGGCCAGCACCGAGTATCACAGGAACCACCGACAAGGCAGGCGGCGGCCCGCGGAGGGGCAGCGGGGGTCGTGGCCGGCCGGGCGACGCGGACATCAGGTCGGACGCCCCGTACGACCACGATGGCGCAGACCGTGACCGGATGGGAGGCGTCGGTGTCCGGGTTCTCGGCGCGCAGCCGGGCCTATTCGGCGGCCGTCTCCAGGGTGGCGCGCCAGAGCGGGCTGTCGACGTAGTGGTTGTCGTACAGCTCGGAGGAGTCCTTGATCTCCTGCGGGCTCGCCTCCCCGCGCATCACCCGGCCGAGCAGGCGCAGGTAGTCGAAGCGCGGCATGCCGGGTGTGAAGGTGAAGAGCACGTCGGCCTCGCAGCCCGGGGCTGCGGCGAAGGCGTGGGGGGTGTGCGGGGGGACGAGCAGGAAGTCGCCCTCGTCGAGGGTCTTGATCTCGTCGTCCACCAGGACCTGGAGCGCACCGCCGATCACGAAGAACAGCTCCGAGGCCCGGGTGTGGAAGTGGGCCGGGGCCCCGACCGCGCCCTTGGCGAACGTGGAGCGGTAGCTGGTGATCGGGCTGCCGTCTGTGCCGGAGTCGGCCAGCAGGGTCATCGTGCTGCTCGGGTCACTGGTCGTCTCCGCCTCGGCGGCACGGGTCAGAACGGGCTTCGGCATGTTGGTGCTCATTGGCGGTGTCTCCCCTGTTCAGCGGCCGTTCCGGTGTTCCGTCCCGGCCTTGTGTTCACAACTCTACGGCGGGAAAAGGCCCATGAAATGGTTCATTCCTGATGGATAATCATGGGCCAATCAGCCGCGGCCGGAGGGGCCCGGGCCGCCGTCCTCGGCCCCGTCACCGGGCCCCGGCCCGTTCGTGGTTCGTGACCAGCGGGCGGACCTTGGTCAGCATGAGGTGCAGGAACTGCTCGGGGTGGCGGAAGGAGGCGAAGTGGCTCGCGCCCTCGATCAGCGCGAACTCCTTGTGCGGGGCCCGTACGTCGTCGAGGAACCGCTCGGCGCGGTCGGCGGGGGTGAGGACGCCCCGCTCGCCCTGGAGGATGAAGAACGGCAGGTCGAAGTCGGTGCCGTCGGCCCAGTCGTCGAAGCCGGCGGTGGCGGGGAGGATCTGCTCGGAGAGCTTCATGCCCCTGCCGAGGGCGCCGAGTTCGCCGAGCGAGTGCAGAGGTGAGAACCAGAGCGACTTCAGGACCACCCGGGCGAAGCTGCGTTCGCCCTGGTGGTCGGGGCCGGAGCGGCGGAGGGTCTTGCCGGTGCCGCGCATGTCCCAGCGGACGATCGTGAGGTGCTCCTCCCGGGGCCGGGTGCGCGGTCCGTGGATGGCGTTGGAGGCTCCGGGGCCGCCGTGGATCTCCAGCACGACCGGGTTGTCGCGGTCCTCGCCGCGGACCGGGATCCACTGCTCGATCCCCCCGATGCGTACGAAGCCCTGCTCGTCGATGCCGTCGGGCGCATCGATCCGCATCAGCCGGGCGCCGGCGGCCGGCTTGAGCCGGCGGTGGCCGAGGGCGCCGGCGACGGGCGCGAGGAGGGTGGCGGCGGAGGCGATGAGAACGACGCTGATCACGGCTACTCCCCTGAATTGTGTATCGGCTACGCATTTTCGTTCAACGGTTTCTGAGTGACCGTCGACGCATCAACGGGGCCCGCATGACCGGGAGCAGGGCGGGCAAGGAGTAGAAGCGCGACCCGAAGGCGAGCCTCGCGCTGCTGTAGGGAAAGCAGGAGCAGCCGCGGCGCGGTCCGAAGCCCTCACTGACCGCCGAACGCATCGTCGCCGGTGCCACCGTCATCGCCGACGCGGAGGGCCTGGACGTGGTCTCCATGCAGCGCGTCGCCGCCGACCCGGGCGTCACCCCCACGGCGCTGTACCGGTACTTCCCCGGCAAGGCCGAACTGACCGACCTGATGGTCGACACGGCCCTCGGCGCGCTCTCCGAGGCCGTCGCCGAGGCGGACGGGTGGCGCGCCGGGCTCACCGAATGGGCCCGTCAGTGCTGGGCGCTCTACCGCCGCCACCCGTGGATCCCGACCACCACCGCCATGCGCCGACAGCTCACGGGCCCCAACCGGCTCACCCGGCTCGACTCCGCGCTGTCCGCCCTCGCCCCGGCCGGGCTCACGGCCGTGCAGCAGCACGACACCGTCCTGCTGGTGATCGGCCGCATCCGAAGCCTCGCCCAGCGGCTCGTCCACGCGGACGAGGAGTGGAACCGGCTGGCCGGTGAGGTGCTGGAGCGCCACGGGCACCGCTCCCCCGCGCTCGCCGCCGCCATCGCGGCCGGCGCCTTCGCCCCCCCGGGGGACGGCGACCCGCTCGACTTCGGCCTCGACCGCATCCTCGACGGCGTCACCCACCTCATCGACCACCCCTGAACGGCCGCGCCGACGCCCACCGCGCCCGGACCACCACTCCCCCACTAGGAGCAGCGGCACCTGCCGCGTGGTGTCCCCGCGCCCGCGCAGGCTCTCGACGCCGGGGCGGATGCGGGTACGGCGGGGCCCCTCCCGGGCGGGCCGCTGCGAGGCGCCGGCCCTCACGCGGTGAACTCGGCCCAGACCTCCTTGCCCGTCCCGCCCGAACGGTGACCCCGGAAGGACACGACGCGCCGGACGATGAACATGCCGTGGCCGTGGCCGCCGTCCGGCCCGTGGGACCCCGGACGGGGCGGGGCCGCCAGGGGGCCGGTCACCGTGAGGCGCACCGCGGTGCCGTCGAAGTCGAGTTCCAGGCGTATCGGGCCGGGGATGTGCTGGGCGGCGTTGGCGTGGAGTCCGACGGTCCGTACTCAAACCGAACATGCGTCGGACTCTGCGCGTCAGACGGCGCCCACGGCCGCTGCGACCGCCGCCGGCTCGGGCGACGACGGTGCGGCGTAGTCGCGCAGCCGGATCGGGGTGGTGCGGGTGTTCTCGGGTGCCTGGGCGGCCAGCATGTCCAGGATCTCCTGGGTGGGCGCGGGCATGAAGAACCGCTCCGCGCCCTCCCGCCCCACGGTCTGGTGCTCCGTCACGTAGCCGCGCATCTCGCGCTCGTACGCGGCGAAGGCTGTGGTGTGGTCGCCTGCGGACGCGGCGAGTTCACCGGCCAGGACGTAGGCCCCGATCAAGGCCTGCGAGGTGCCGCGGCCGGAGGTCGGGCCGGCGCAGTAGCCGGCGTCGCCGAGCAGCGCGATGCGCCCCTTGGACCAGCTGTCCATCTCCACCTGGGCGTTTGCGTCGAAGAAGAAGTCCGGTGCCTGCGCCATCTCGTGCAGCAGGCGCGGGATCTCCCAGCCGTCGTCGGCGAAGTGTTCGGCGATGATCCGCTGCTGCCCGGCACGGTCGTGGCGGTCGTACTCCAGGTGCTCGGCTGCGAGGTGGAAGGCGGCGCGGGCCTCGGTGTTGGCGCGGGCGGTGAAGATGTTGGCGGCCTTACCCGGGGCGGCGTAGAGTCGGCCGGTGTTCTTGAGGCCGAGGTAGTTGTCCAGGCTGAAGATGGCGGTGTAGATGCCGAGGTGACGGACGAACCGCTCCTCGGGGCCGAAGGCCAGTGCCCGGGTCCGCGAGTGCAGACCGTCGGCGCCGACGACCAGGTCGAAGCGGCGGGGGGCGCCGCGCTCGAAGGTGACCTCGACGCCGTACTCGTCCTCGGTCAGGCTCGCGATGGAGTCCCCGAAGACATACTCGACGTCGTCGCGGGTGGCCTCGTGCAGCATCCTGGTCAGATCGCCCTTGAGGACCTCCAGGTCACCCGCGAAGATCACGGCGGGCAGGGTGGCGTACTGGCGGCCCTCGGCGTCCACCATCGCCGCGTCGCCCATCTCGGTGTCCAGTTCGCGGATGCGCTCCAGCAGGCCCATCCGATCCAGCACGTCCAGCGCCTCTCCGCGGAAGTCCACCGCGTAGCCGCCCTCGCGCACCGATTCGGCGCGCTCCACCACGGTGGGGGCGAAGCCGTGGCGGCGCAGCCAGTAGGCGAGGGCGGGGCCGGCCACGCTGGCGCCGGAGATCAGCACGGTGCGGGCGCTCGTGGTCGTGGTCATCTCGGGTTCCTCTCTCAGGTCGATGCGTACAACGTATGGACAGCCGATCCCCATGTGAAGTGCAGAATCGAGGAAGGAATCCTAGTACACTAGGCTTCATGTACTAGTACACCAAGGAGTGCCTCATGTCCGCACAGCCGCCGTACGCCAGGATCGCCGCCGAACTGCGGCACCGCATCGAGACGGGCGAGCTGCGCCCGGGCGACCGGGTGCCCTCCACGCGGGCGCTCACCCAGAGGTGGGGAGTCGCCATGGCCACGGCGACCAAGGCACTGGCCGCCCTGCGGCAGGAGGGTCTGGTCCGAGGGGTGCCCGGGGTGGGCACCGTGGTCTGCGCCGTCCCCCGTACGCCGCGGACGGACGGGCCGGCGCAAGAGTCGACTGCGCGCCGGCGCCTGGTGCGGGCGGGGATCGCAATCGCCGACGCGGAGGGGGCGGCCGCGCTCACCATGCGGCGGCTGGCCGCCGAACTCGGCACCTCGGCGATGTCGCTGTACCGGCACGTGCAGAACCGGGACCAGCTCCTCGCGCTGATGGTCGACGCGGCCTACGCACAGGCGCACCCGCCCACCCCGGCCCCGTCCGGCTGGCGATCCCGCCTGGAACTCTCGGCCCGGGCCCAGTGGCGGCTCTACCAGGAGCACCCCTGGCTGGCGGCCGCGATGAACCTCGCCCGCCCGCTGCTCGCCCCCAACGGCATGCGCCACGTCGAGGAGGCTCTGGCGGCCCTGGAGGGCCTCGGTCTCGACGCCAGCACCCGGATGCACGCGGCAGTCTCGCTCTTCGGATTCGTCCGGGGCTGCGCGGTCGACCTCGCGGCGGAGCAGGAGGCAGGTCGGGCCAGCGGCATCACCGGCGACCAGTGGATGCAGGTCCAGGAGGCCCGGATGGCCGCGCTGCTGTCGGACGGCACCTTCCCGGCGTTCACCGCCGCCCGCACCGACCCCGACCTGGATCTGTCCGGCGAATCCCTGTTCACCTTCGGGCTGGACCGCCACCTCGACGGCCTGGCAGCCCTGATCGCCGCCGCCAACGCCCGGCCGAACTCCCCCGACGGCACGGGACACCCGCCCACGACCTGTGAGAAGTGATCGCGACCGATTGCCGAGCGACCTTCCGGCCTGGGCTTCCAACGGCAGGAGCAGCGGGACCTCGGACCCGGCGCCACCCAGGACCACCGTCCGGACACGCCGCGTGTCACCCGCCCCCAACCGGCTCGCGAGGCCCTCATCGGTCCACCGCGCCCGGCTCTGCGCTCTCACGCTGCTCGAGCCATTCGAGGTACCAGGTGCGGAAAGTGTGGGGGTTGCCTTTCGCGTCGAGGTACGGCTCGAAGGGCGGGTTGGTCGCACAGTCCCGGTCGCGCAGCTCCCCGCGGTGCGGGCCGACGATGATGAGCCAGCCGGTCATCCCGCAGCCGTTGTCGCTGATGAGGATCGCCCCCGGCCGCGTTCCAGGTACCAGGCCTCCTCACCGGCGTCGCCGAAGACGGGGCGGTAGTCGTGCAGGTAGTCGTCGTCCTCATCGCGGGGAGCGGGCTCGTATCCGGCGGCGCGCAGGGCCGCCCTCTGCCGGTCGGCCCAGCCTTCCGTCTCGACGAACGGCCCGCCGGGGTCCAGCCGCCAGTGGTACCCCCCGTCCCAGAGCCATCCCCATACCCCGTCGATCCGGCACAACGACGTGAGGCGGAGTCCCGGGCCGGGGGCCGGGGCCCGGTGCCGGATCGGCTGCCCCCGCCGGCTTCTTCGACGACTTGCCGGGGGCGGCCGCGTCGGCCTCGACCTCGGCCAGCACGGCGGTGTGGTCCAGTCCGGTCATCGCGAATCCCCCTCTTGTCCGGCCGTGCGCCGGGTCACCGGACGACGGCGGGGGCGAGCGCGGCGGCGGCGAGCAGGGCCGGGCTGCCGGTGCCGTCGGCGAGGACGGCCCACAGGTCGCTGCCGTCGTCGCCCGGGAGGGCGTAGGCGAGGGTGCGGTCGTCGAGCCACAGGGCCTGGTCGTCGATTGTCCGCTGCTCCGCGGTCGCGGTCTCGGTCATGGTCGCAAGGTCGAGGACGTACAGCCGCCAGGGGGCGTCGTCGGGCAGTCCGTGGACCCGCTTCTTGTAGGCGACGCGCGAGCCGTCGGGCGACAGGGAAGGGCATTCGACGTTGCCGTGCAGGGTGGTGAGGGTGCGGGCGACGGCGTCGCCGGCGACCAGCCAGGTGTGCCCGCCGGTGGCGAGGGTGGCGTAGAAGTGCTCGTCGTCGGCGAAGGTGACGCCCCAGACGTTGGTGTCGGCGGCGTGGTAGGGGTGGCCGTCGAGGGTCATGGCGTAGCTCTCCAGGTCGTCCTGCAGCGTCCAGGTGCGGGTGTCGAGGATCGAGGTGCGGGTGGAGAAGTCGGTGCCGGCGTAGGAGTCGCCGCCGACGAAGACCGTCCAGGCGACGAGGTGGCCCGACGGCGACACCCGGGCTCGGGTGGGGATGCCGGCCAGGTCGTAGTGGCGCCGCTCGTTCAGGTCCGGGTCGAGGACGACCGCGCGGTAGGTGTCCTGCAGGACGCCGTGGACGGCCTGCAGGCAGATTCCGGTGCCGGCGGCGGCGTGGAAGCGCAGGCAGGCGGGCGTCGCCACCGTCCGGGCCGCGGCGGGGTCGGCGAGCGGGACCGCGGCGAGGTGGTCGCGCCGGGAGCCCCAGGTCAGGCTGCGGAAGACCAGCCGCGGCCCGTCGCTGTGCGGCCCGAGGGTGACGGCGCCCGCCCTGGCCGGCGGCCCGTCCCCCGCCCGGTCGCCGCCCCGGGCCGGGTCCCCGGCACGCAGGACGGTCCAGACACCGGCCCCGAGGAGCAGGGCGGCGGCAGCCAGCAGGACGAGGAGGCGGCGGCCGAAGGTCATGCGCGGGGGCCTCTTCCGGTCATCGGGGGACGGGGATCAGTGGGTGGCAGGGCGGTCGGCGGTCGCCCGCTCCGGGTCGCCGGTGACGCGGCCCAGCAGGCGGACGGCGCTGGTGACGGCGGCGGTGAGGGCGGCGGCCATCACGGCCAGGGCGGTGGTGTCGCCCCACCGGGTCCACAGTGCGCCGACCGCGAGCGAGCAGAGGAACCGCCCGGCGGCCTGGCCGGTGCCGACCAGGGCGAGGCCGGCGCCGCGCCGCTCCTCGGGGACCGCGCCGGCCGTGGCGGCGGCCAGGGTGCCGTCGGTGGCGGCGTAGAAGAGTCCGTGCAGGAGCAGGACCGCGGCGGCGATCGGGAGGCCGCCGCCCGGGAGGGCGAGCAGCAGTCCGTAGCCGGTGAGCAGGGCGGCGTGTCCGAGCACGAATGCGCGCCGGCGTCCGATCCGGTCGGCGAGCGCGCCGAGCGGGACGGCGAGCAGCAGGTAGACGGCGGCGGTGCCGAGCGGCAGCAACGGGAACCAGCTCGCGGGGAGGTGGAGGCGGCGCTGCAGCAGCAGGTAGAGGAAGGAGTCGCTGACGGTGGCGAGTCCGAGCAGGGCGGCGCAGGCGGTGATCCGGCGCAGGGCGGGCAGGCGGAGCAGTGCGCCGAGCCGCAGGCGCGGTCCGCGGGCCCGCAGGGTGGGGCGGAGGCTGTGGCCGGGGACGAGGAGTACCAGGACGAGCACGCCGAGGGCGGCGACGTACGAGCTGACGGTGAAGACGGCGCGGTAGCCGCCGGGGGAAGTGCGCAGGATGAGGAAGGCGAGCAGGGGGCCGCCGAGTGCGCCGACGGTGTCCATCGCCCGGTGGACGCCGAAGGCGCGGCCGCGCCGTTCGGGCGGGGTGGCGAGCGAGATCATGGCGTCGCGGGGTGCGGTGCGCAGGCCCTTGCCGACCCGGTCGGCGGCGAGGACGAGGCCGATCAGCGGCGCGGTGCGGACCAACAGCAGGGCCGGCCGGCAGACCGCGGAGAGGCCGTAGCCGGCAGCGGCGACAGCCTTGTGGCGGCCGCCGCCCCGGTCGCCGAGGAGGCCGCCGAGCAGGCGCAGGGTGGCGGAGGCGCCGCTGAAGACGCCGTCCAGGACACCGAAGCCGAGCGGGGAGACGCCGAGGGCGGCGACCAGGTAGAGCGGCAGGATGGCGGTGACCATCTCGGAGGAGACGTCGGTGATCAGACTGACCGTCCCGAGGGCGAGGACGGCGGGGGCGATCCGCGCGGACCGCCCCGGCCCGGGGGCCGGGGCGGCGGCGGACGCCGCGGGGCGTCGGCTGTCCGCGAGGTACACGGTCAGTTCCAGACGCCGGCGATGTCGGTGGCGTTGGCGGCCTTGCCGGCGTGCTTGCCGGTCCCGGCGAGGTCCTCCAGGGTGCGGAGCATGTCGTAGTGGTTGTACGTGGTGGTCGGTGCACTGCCGGCCTTGACGGGCTGTCCGTACAGCACGGTGGGGATCTGGTTGCCGCTCTGCTTGTCGTCCTCGTCGTAGGTGACGATCAGCAGGCTGTTGTGGGTCCTGGCCCAGTTCGCGTACGCGCCGAGGTTGCTCTTGATCCAGCTGTCGCCGGTGCCCACGCTGCAGTCGTGCATGTCGGAGCAGAGGTTGGGGGTGACGAAGGAGACCGCGGGCAGCTCGGTGAAGTCGCCCGGGAACTGCGCGAACGTGTGGCCGGTGGCGGTGGGCACGTTCTTGAACGCGAACCAGGGGCTGTGCTTCTGGGCGTACTTGCCGCTCTTGCAGGTGGTGGAGCCCTCGCTGGGAAGCGACTCGTTGTAGCTGCCCCAGCTCCTGCCGGCCGCGATCACCTCGGAGGCCAGGTTGGCGGCGGTCATCGAGCCGACCTTGTAGCAGCTGTCGTCGGTGATGCCCTGGGTGCTGCCGGAGAAGACGGCGAAGTAGTTGGGCTGGCTGGGATGGGTGATGCCGTACGAGGCCTTGAGGACGGCGCCGCCCGTGGCGAGCGAGTTCAGGTACGGCGCGTCGCTGCTGCCGATGATCTGCTTGTACGCGTGGTTCTCCATCATGACCACGACCACGTGGTCCGGCTTCGGCATCGTGGTCGACGCCGAGGCCGAGCCGATGCCCACCAGGGTGGTGGCGAGGCCGCCCGCCACGGCCGTGGGCACGGCGACGGCGAGGGCGATCTTCTTGCGGCTGCGGCGGTGGCGGCCGGTGGTGGGGTTGGACACGGTTTCCTCCTGGGTCGGGTGGTGGTCGGGGGGTCACTTGGTGGGGTTGTCGCCCAGGCTCTTGACGTAGAGGAGCCGGTTGGGGGTGTTGGTGCCGGCGCTGCCGATCTTGCCGGTGGTGGCAGCCTTGATCAGCGCGTCCTGGACCTGGGCGGGGGTGGCCGTGGGGTGGGCCGACAGGTAGAGCGCCGCGGCGCCGGTGACGTGCGGCGCGGCCATCGAGGTGCCGGTCAGGTTGTGGCTGTCGTTGTCCCCGGTGTTCCAGGCCGACGTGATGCCGGTGCCAGGGGCGAACAGGTCGGTACACGAGCCCCAGTTGGAGTCCGAGCGCCGCTGGTCGTCGGAGGTGGAGTTGTTCACGACGACGGCCTCGGCGATGTCACCGGGCGAGTTCTTGCACGCGTCGGCGTTGCTGTTGCCGGAGGAGACCACCCAGGTGACGCCGGAGGCGATGGAGTTGCGGATCGCCTTGTCCTCGGCGGAGCTGACGCCGCCGTTGATGCTCATGTTGACCACGGCGGGCTTGACGGCTTGCTTGGTGATCCAGTCGGCGGCGGAGACGATGGAGGAGGTGGGGATGGAGTCGTTGCAGGGGGTGACCCGCACGGAGACCAGCCGCACGCCCTTGGCCACGCCGTAGTCCTTGCCGCCGACCGTGCCCGCGACGTGGGTGCCGTGGCCGAGGCAGTCGGCGCCGTTGCGGCCGTCGCCGACCAGGTCCACCCCGATGGCGGCCCGGCCGCCGAACTGGCTGTGGGTGGTGCGCAGTCCGCTGTCGACCAGGTAGACGGTGACGTTGGAGGCACTGTTCGGCGCGGTGTAGCTGTTGTCCAGCGGAAGGTTTCGCTGGTCGATCCGGTCCAGGCCCCAGCTGGCCACCGACGCCGCCTGCGCGGCCTCCGGTGCGGCGTCCAGGTGCTGGGTGCTGTCCTGCTCCACCGAGGCGACCGCCGGGTCGGACGCCACCCGCCGTGCCTGGGCCGGGGTCATCTCGGCGGCGTAGCCGTGCAGCGCGGTGTCGAAGACGGTGCGGACGGTGCCGCCGTAGGTGTGCGTCAGCCGGTCGGCGACGGACGCGACGGCGGTGTCCGGGGCCGCCGTGCCCGGTGCGGTGTCGTCCTTGAACACCACCAGGTAGCGGCCGGCTATCCGGTCGCCGGGCGTGCGGACCTCCTCGGCGGCCCGTTGACTGGCGCTCGCCGGGTTGATGACCACGGCGGCGGCCGCGGCGGCGCCGACGGCCACGGTGGTGAGTTTCCTCCTGCGGGCATGGCGGCGTGCGCGGTACAGGGACACGGTGACTCCTCGGGGGGAGTGTGCGGCGGGAGTCCGCCGACTCGGGGATCGGGAGCGGGTACCGGCGGCGGCTTCCGGGCCGTCGACCGGGGCATCGCCGTGGGGTGGGCGATCACTCCACTCCGGCGGCGGGCCGGACAACAGAGTTACCGTCAGAGAAACGCCACCGGAAGCCACTTTCCGCCAGTGGCGCGGTCTGGCCAGGGAGGTCTCGCGGGCAGCGGCGCCCGGACCGCTCCGGGTATGGCGAAGGAGCGGTTCCCGGACCCCCGGGAACCGTCCGTGACCAGGTCAGATCCAGCCGTTGCGGGCGGCGTGCAGCGCCATCTGGAAGCGAGTGACCGAACCCGCCCGGGAGTTGAGCTGCTCGAGGTGACGGGAGAGGGTGCGGCGGCTGACGCCCAGCAGCTCGGCGATGGTGTCGTCGGTGACACCGGTGGCGAGCAGTTCGACGATCCGCCGGTGGATCGGGCTGAGCGCCGACGGCACCCGCTCCCCCAGGTGCATCGGCAGCGCCGCCCGCCACGAGGTCTCGAACAGCCCGGTGAGCGCGGACAGCAGGCTGGACGGATGGACCAGCAGCAGCGAGTCGTTGACCTCGGCCTCGACGAACGACATCGACACGATGGCCAGCCGCCGGTCGAAGACCGTCAGCTTCACCGGCACGGTCGGCAGGATCCGGGCCTGCTCCCCCGCGGCGATGGACGGCTGGATGTTCACCGCGTAGTACGCCGCGTTCTGCACCGCCGATCTGGAGTACACGACCCGGTACTCCACGCCCTGCCTCAGGTTCTCGATCTCGACCGGATTGGCGGAGCCGTGGGTGTGGTACGGCGGTGAGTCGAAGCGCAGCACCTCGCTCTCGGCCGCCTCCTCGATGGTCTCGATCCGCTCGATGATCGAGTCGCCGGTGACCACCTCCACCAGGTTGTCGGTGGGATGCGGGCTCACCGAACGCCGGTACCCGCGGTAGGCGTTGGCGGCCGCCTGCTGGGCCTCGCGCAGCTCCGCGCTGCGGCTGTGCGCCAGGAACTCCAGCGCGACGGTGGGCTCCACGGGTACGTGCCGGTGGAGCCCACCGACGTCCGAGACGGTGACCAGTCCGATCCGGCGCAGGTGCGCGAGGTGCGCCTCGCTGTCGGGCTCCGGCTCGTCGGGCGGGTGTCCGGTGTCCCCGGATCCGGTGGCGAGCAGCGCCACGTAGACCTCCGCCTCGCGGCGGGTCAGCCCCAGACGGCACAGGTGTGTCGGCAGGTCCTCGTCGGCCATCGGCGTTCCTCCCCGTGAAGGCGGCCCGCTCCGGACACACCGGCGGCAGCACGGGACGCGCCGGGTCCCGTCGATGCGTACCGGGAGCCGCTTTCGGCGCATCGTGGCACATACCGGCGAGTAAGTGTCAGACCCGAACACTCACCGCCGAGATCGACAGTGCGACCGGCCCGGGCGCCCCACGCCCGTCCTCGCCAGTGGCCGCGGTGTGCCACCGGGCCCGCCCGGCCGACGGTAGACCGGTGGCCACCACCACCGCCGCTCCCCAGGAGTCCCCCTTGATCAGCGTGTTCGACCTGTTCCGCGTCGGCATCGGCCCGTCCAGCTCCCACACTGTGGGCCCGATGCGCGCCGCCCGCCGGTTCGTCCGCGGACTCGAGGGGGACGGCCTGCTGGCCCGCGTCGCCGCCGTCGAGGTCGAGCTTTTCGGCTCGCTGGCCGCCACCTGCACCGGACACGGCACCGACAAGGCCGTCCTGCTCGGACTCGCCGGCGAGGAACCCGGGACCGTCGACATCGCCACCGCCGACGAACGCTTCCGCCGCTACACCGCCGAGGGCCGCGTCCCGCTGCCGGGCGCACGCGCCGTCCGCCACACCCTGCTCCTGCATCCCGATCGGACCCTGCCCGCCCACCCCAACGCGCTGACCCTCACCGCCCTCGACCGGGACGGCGACGCCCTGGACAGCCGCACCTTCCACTCCGTCGGCGGCGGCTTCCTGCTCGGCGAGGACACCGGCGAGCCGGCCGACGTCCCCCACCCGTTCGACGACGCCGACCAACTCCTCCAGCTCGCCGGGGACGGCCGGATCAGCGACCTGATGCTCGCCAACGAATGCGCCCGACGGCCCGAGAGCGAGGTCCGCGCCCGGCTCCTGCACCTGTGGGACGTCATGCGCGGCTGCGTCGAACGCGGTTGCCGCACCGAAGGCGTCCTGCCCGGCGGCCTGAACGTCCCTCGCCGCGCCCCCGCGCTCCACCGCCGCCTCACCCGGCACCGCGACACCGCAGACCCGCTGCACGCCATGGACTGGGTCGCGCTCCACGCCCTCGCCGTCAACGAGGAGAACGCCGCCGGCGGCCGCGTCGTCACCGCCCCCACCAACGGCGCCGCGGGCATCGTTCCCGCCGTCCTGCTCCACTACCACCGGTGCGTCCCCGGCGCCGACGACGACCACACCGTCCGCTTCCTGCTCGCCGCCGCCGCCATCGGCAGCATCGTCAAGCGCAATGCCTCCATCTCCGGCGCCGAGGTCGGTTGCCAGGGCGAGATCGGCACCGCCGCCGCCATGGCCGCCGCCGGACTGACCGAACTCCTCGGCGGCACCCCCGGCCAGGTCGAGAACGCCGCCGAGATCGCCCTCGAACACCACCTCGGCCTGACCTGCGACCCGGTCGCCGGACTGGTCCAGATCCCCTGCATCGAACGCAACGCCATCGGCAGCCTCAAGGCCATCACCGCCGCCCGGCTCTCCCTCCACGGCGACGGCACCCACCTGGTCCCGCTCGACGCTGCGATCCGCGCCATGCGCGACACCGGCGCCGATATGAGCACCAAGTACAAGGAGACCGCCCGCGGCGGCCTCGCCCTCAGCTTCGCCCAGTGCTGACCATTGGCCGCCCTCTCGTACTGCCTCGGCCCGCACCGGCTCGCACCGGCTCGCCGGGGCACAGCGATGCTTGTCCGCCTCACCTCCTTCGACGCTCTCCAAGCCTTCGCGACCTCGCCGACCTCGGTGGCGTCCCGAGGGGCGTCCGGATCACGACCGTTGGACCGGTAGGCGAGGTGCGGCAGGCGGAGATGGCCGCGAGGAGCGCCAGTTGGGTCCGTAGGCGGTGCAGGACGAGATGACCGCCACCACCGCCGGCCTGTCCGGCCGCGGCGATGACGACGACACCTGGAGCACCTGACCGACGGCCGCACAGGATCAGGGCAGCTGCAGGTCGGCGCGGGTGGCGTGGTGGCCGTCCGACGGCAGGCCGTCCACCTGGGCCAGGGCGAGCTGCGGGCCGTCGAGTCCGGCGACCGCGATCGCCCGTCGAGGCGCACGACCGGCGAGGCTTCGAGGCGGACCGGCTGCCGGTCTCGTCGAGCAGCAGCACGTGCACGTCTCCGGCCGCCTCCACCGTCCGGCCCGCTCAAACCGCTGCGGGACACCCCCGTTCTGGGTGTGGGCCCACTCGGTGCCGTTCATCGGATCGGTGCAGCAACTGCCGTGCGTGCCGCGACGGCCAGCTGGGTCAACTTGAAGCCGTTGGGCAGTCCGGCCCTCCAGTTGACGCTGTTCCACGAAGCGGGTGCGGCCGCTGTGGCGGCGAGGCCGCCGCCGCTGCGGATCACGGCCGCCCGGCACTGTCCTGCTCGGCCTCGCCTGCGAGGTGGACGGCCTGGGCGCTCCCACCGGTTTTCGTGGTCGTGATCGCAGTGGCAATCCGGCGGGGACGGTGTTCTCGGCCCGCACGCCCGTGTCCGGCGGACATGGGCGGCCCCTTCCGACGGGCGAGTCCTCTGGTGGTGAGCCTGCTCCGGCCGGGCGGTCTCGTCCAGGGCACCGAATTGACGAAACGGATACGGAGCGCGCGGCGGAGCCTGCAGAATCTGTGCATAGGCTCCGCCCGCGGCTGTGGCCAGGTTGCCGGCCCGGTCAGGAGTCCACGGTGGGCTCCTGGTCGTGCTGGCGGCGGCGGAGTTGTTCGTTGAGGCGCAGGGCTTCCTCGAGTTGGTCCTCGAGGATGACGATGCGGCAGGCTGCCTCGACGGGGGTGCCCTGGTCGACGAGGTCGCGGGCGCGCATCGCGACGCGCAGTTGGTAGCGGGAGTAGCGGCGGTGGCCGCCGTCGGAGCGCAGTGGGGTGATGAGGCGGTGTTCGCCGAGGGCTCGCAAAAAGCCGGGGGTGGTACCGGTCATCTCCGCCGCGCGGCCCATGGTGTAGGCGGGGTAGTCATCGTCGTCGAGCTTGTCGGGTGTGTCGGGGCTGGCCGTTGTAGTCACTGCACCTCTCTGGTTCTCGGGAGAACGCGTCGAGGGGCCCCGGCGCCGTGGCGGCTCCGGGGCCCCGAAGGGGAACAACACCATCTACCGGCCTGGGCCGGTCCTCTGGGTCCGCACTGCCCCGGGGGAGGGGGTGTGCGGGGATCGCGTATGCGTGACCGAAAACCACCGTCCTTGCCTTGGGGTCTGCGGTGTCCGCCCGGGCGGGTGTTCACCGGCCGGGCGATCCTGATGGCGCTTGTGCCCTCCATTCATCCTCTGTACTGACCTGTCACTTTCGTACTGCTGGTACTGCTGGTACTGCACCTTCTGAACTGCGTACTGCTGGTCGGTGGCCGTGACGGCCCACCTGGTCCGGCAGCCAGCCCCGCCGGCCGTCCTGCACCTGCGCTGGCCTGGAACCCCACTGCCCGGACCCTCGGCACGCGCGCCCGCAGTCTGGGTGCCTTTGCCGAGGTCCTGCCTGTCTTGCGACTGCCGGTGCTGCACTTACCGAACTGCGTACTACGGGTACCGCCGGTGGCGGCCCCTGATACCTGCGGGCCGCCCGGTCCGGCAGCCAGTCCCGTCGCCGTCCTGCACCTGCCTGGCTTCGGAACTCCACTGCCGGACCGACCTGCAAATTTCTGTCCAACAACCCGGCCAGTTCGTGTCTGGCCGGTATCGCCGACTGCTGTCTACGAGAGGAACACTAGACCCGCCCGCAAGCAATGTCTACTCCGGCGAGCATAGATTTTGCCGCGCTTGTGTGTGAGGTAGTCTCCCGCTGCGCGGCGGAGGCAACCCGCGAGCCGCCGCCGCGCGCCCGAGAAGGACCCGGCGGCACCGCGCAGGGAGGCCGCAGTGGAACACCCTGCGCGCATGGCACCGAAGACGGTCCGGCACGGGCCGACGGCCTTGATCGAGGCGATCACCGAGCCCGTCCACGACGGTGACGACTGCACCGTCCGTCGGCCTCCGGTCCGCCTCGCCGAGCCGGCCACCGTCGCCGACCTGTACGCCCCGCGCGACGGCCTCGACACCGCCCGCCCATCCGGCAACCGCGGGCCGAGCCGACCCCGTGCCGACCAGGAGACCAGGAGACCAGGATCGCGGACCTACCCGACCGGGCGTTCAGGCCGGTCCTGCGCCTGGCGTCGGGGCCGCTGCGCACACGCGCTCGTCCTGGCCGGCCGCGGGGACGGGGCGGATGGCCGCCCGGTGGGTGGACTCCGGCACGGTGCCGGTGTCGGGCCGCACCTGGTCCCGGGTCACGCCGCAGTGATGAGGTCGGCCCGGCCGAACAGGAGGGCGTAGCCGCGGGGCAAGCGGGTGAGGAGGCGGTCGGTCAGCCGGTCACCGGCCAGGTCGGCGAGGGCCGCCAGGACGGAGGAGGTGTCCCAGCGGGCGCTGGTGAGGCTGGTGTTCAGGGTGTGGGCGACGGCTTCGACGAAGGCCGGGGCTGCGACCGGCTCGGGCAGCGGGATCTGCGAGGCGAAGACCGCGCGGGCCCGCTCCGGCAGGGCCGCGGCGAGGTCGCAGGGTTCCTCACCGGTGAGCTGGCTGCCGAGGACGGCCAGAACAGCGTGCAGGACACGTTCGGCCTCCTCATCGCAGGTGTAGCGGCCGAGGGTGCGGACCTGCTCGAGAAGTTGGCGGTACCGGGTCATGGCGGTGGCCTTCCGGGGTGGGGCCGGCCGGGCGGGTGCGGCGGCGCGGACGGGTTCAGGGACGGTGGCCGGACCGGGGTCGGCCGAACAGGAGGTCGTAGCCGGGCGGCAGTTGGAGCAGGACACGCTCGGTGAGGTCGCCGCCGGCCGCGTCGGCCACCGTGCTGAGGACCGCGCCGATGTCCCACAGGGCCGTGGCTTCGGTGGCGCCCTCGATCCAGGCCGCGGTCGCGCGCACGAAGCGCTCGTGGCTGAGCGGTTCGGCGGCCTGCAGCGGGTTGAGCAGGAGCAGGGCCATGGTTTCCGGCAGGCGGGCGGCCAGTTCGGCGCGCACATCGCCGACCAGGTGGGCACCCAGCAGGGCCACGACGACCCGAGCGGCCCGCTCGGCCTCCTGCCGGGTGTCGTACTCACCGCGTTCCCGGACCTCCTCCAGGAACGACTCCCATCGAAGAGCCATCGCAGTTCTCCCTCCGTCCCGGCCTGCCCGGTACGCCGCCCGGGGGGACGGGCCGGGGCCCGACGGCCAGGCCGCGGAGCAGACCGGTGACCTTGAGCGGCCGGACGGCGCGGCGCCCGGCCCCGCGTAGGACCAGGGCGGCCGTCTCTGCGACCGGCCTGACCGTCGGGCCCGGACCAGGGGCGCCCGGGCCCGCGCAGTCCATGAACGTCACTTCCGACAGATCCAGCGCCACCTCCCGGTTCGACACGAGCGCGGCGGACAGGGCACGGCGCAGCGAGGGCGCGGCGTGAAGGTCGATCCCGCCGCGCACCCGCACCACGAAGGGTTCGTTGCCCTGGGCGTTCATGGCGGCTGCCCCGTGTCCGCCGTCGGGCGGCCCGGGGAGGGCGGCCGGCGGTCGGGGTGTTCCGGCCGCCCCTTCGATCCGGGGAAGAGATCAGGGGCGGCGCGGAAGGGTACCGGGGAGCGGTCAGCCCTGGATCTGCTTGCGGCTTCCGCTGTGGCTGATCGCGACCTTGCGGGGCTTGGCCTTCTCGGCGACCGGGATCTTCAGGGTCAGCACGCCGGCGTCGTAGTCGGCGGTGATCCCGGCGGGGTCGAGGGTGTCGGAGAGCATGACCTGGCGGGAGAACACCCCGAGCGGGCGCTCGGACATCTCCAACTTCACCTCCTCGCCCTCGCGGCGCGGACGGCGCTCGGCCTTGACGGTCAGCATGTTCCGCTCGACGTCGATGTCGATCGCCTCCGGGTCCACACCGGGCAGATCGAAGCAGATCACGTACTCGTCGCCGGCGCGGTAGGCGTCCAGCGGCATCGGGGTCGGACGCGACCAGGTACCGGTCGTGCTCAGGAACTGCTGGGCCAGACGGTCCAGCTCACGGAACGGGTCGGTGCGCATCAGCATGGAAAACACCTCCAGGTGGTCGGGCTGTGGGAGCCAGTGCGCTTCACCTGAAACTGTTCTAGCATGTCATCCATCCGATGACAAACACTCGAGTCGCTGAAGGAGTGACACCTGTGGGAAAGCGGCCCGACCCGCCCGCCACCGGCGGCTGCCCACCGACGGGGCCTGCATCCTTCCTCGCCGCCGCCGCCGCACTCGCCGCCATCGACGACGCCGTCCGCGCCGCCCGGAACACCGGGCGGCGCACCGCCCCGCCCGAAAGCGGTGCACCGGACGAGGGACCGGAGCCGGCCCTTGCCGCTCTGGTACTGCTGCGAGAACTGCGCACCGAACTCGCCGGCTGGGAGGCGGGCCTGGTGGAGACCGCCCGCGCCGGCGGCGCCACCTGGGCCGACCTCGCCCGGCCCATGGGCGTCGCCAGCCGCCAGGCCGCCGAGAACCGCTACCTGCGCCTACGCCCCACCGAGGCCGCGGAGACCGGCGCCGAGCGTGTCAAGGCGGTGCGCGACCGGCGGGCCGCGGAGCGCGCCGTCACCGCCTGGGCCCGCGACAACGCCGCGGACCTGCGCGTCCTCGCCGCCCAGATCACCGCCGCACCCGGCCTGGCCCCCCGGGCCCGCCCCGCGCTGACCGCGCTCACCACCGCCCTCGGCGCCGCCGACCCGGCCGACCTGATAGCCCCCCTCGCCGACATGCGACCCCACCTCTCCCCCACCCAACCGGACCTCGCAGCCCGCCTCGACACCCTCACCCACCACACCGAACACCTCCGCCATGACAGCGACCGACGACGCACCTGAACCCCCCGCCACCGCCGAAGACCGCTGGCAGCACATCCACGACCGACTCTCCGCCATCGAGCACCGCATCCGCGAGCACAGCAACACGGCCATCGCCACCGTCGACACCTGCCTGGCCAGACTCGACGCCCTCCGCCACGACCTGACCCACGGGCCCTGGCCCCCGCAAGCCCTCCCCGCACCCGCGGACCCTGCGACCATCCCACCGCAACCGGCGCGAGGCCCCCACCGAGCACCTCTCGGCCCGGCCGGCCACCCGCACGCACCGACCGTCCCGGACCCACCGCAGCACGGCCCGGCACCCGGCCGCCGGGCAGCCGTCCGCGTGCCCGCGCCCACGGGCCGAGGCCGCGCTGGGTGAGCAGCCGGCCGGCCTTCTCCAGCTGTTTGACGGCCTTGTGGGTCTTCGGCAGCCGCCCGAGCCGGGGGGCGAACCCGGTCTTCTCGTCCCGGCCCAGCGGCGGCAGGCCGAGCTCGGCGACCGCGGTGTCGGTGAGGACCAGCAGGGCGTCACCGTCCTTGCCGTGCCGGTGCAACCTGGCCGAGCCGAGCCGCAGCTCCAGCGCCCACTGGACGACGGCGGCGAGCGTGCGGTGCCGGCGGTGCGTCATTCCGTCCCGGGTGTGGCCGCGTCCTGGTGTGCCGCGCCGTCCTTCGGCCCGCCGGGCGCTTCGCCGCGTGTCACCGTGAGGTCCTGCCCGCCCGCGAGAGGCCACCACTCCAGCCTGAGGTCGACCTGATCGTTCATGATCACATTCTGCTCCCACGAGACGCGCAGCTCGATGGCCTGGCCCTTGGGCACGGGGACGGTGAACAACGGGTACGCGGTGCCCGCCGTTGACACCGTCCTCGGGTCCGCCTGGATGGTGTAGTCGGTGCTGACCCCGTCGATGGCGAGGATGAAGACGCCGTGCCTGCCCGGCTGGGCGCTCGGCCTGACGGCGAGGCGCGCGATCAGCAGGCCGTCACTTCGGGAGGTGGCCATGAAGCCGGTGTTGCCCATGGGCTTGATGCTGCCGAAGGGCCAGGTGCGGGTGTAGGGGCGGGTGAGCAGGCCGGCTCCCGGCACTGTGATGGTGCCGTTGACGGTGAGGTTGCCGATGTCGAGGTCGGGCCTGGTGACGGTCACCTGGGTGGTGAGGATGCGGACGACGGGATTGGTGGGGTCGCCGGTGGTGCCTCGCAGGTAGAACGTGGTGTCGGACTTGACGCCTTCGACGTCGAGGCTGGTGCGGTTGGTGACGTCCCGGTCGACCCCTGGGTACAGCAGTTCGTAGGTGGCGTTCGCGGAACGCTCCCAGGTGAGCTTGACGTCGCCGCCGTTGGGGACGATGGACGGCCTCGCACAGGAAGTTGCGCAGGTAGAAGTCGGCGGGGAACTTGCCGAGGTTGAAGACCGTGGACCGGTTCTGGAACGCGGAGTTCCCGGTGCGGGAGCGTTCCGTGACGGTGACCGGGGCGGTGCCGACCTTCCGGCTGACCGGGATGTCGGACAGCTGGATGGTGAATCCTGTGTCCGGGCCGATGGGTGCGTGGCTGCCGGCGGGCGCGCAGACGAATTCCTTCGCCGCCGCGTCCAGGCGCACAGTCCACCCGGCGAGGCTGATCCTCGGGGTGATCTTGTTCAGATCGGTGGCGAGGTCCGGGGCCATCGTCCCGGCCGGGACCTTCACCTTGATCCACTCGACGTCGGCGGGGGTGCCGTTCTGCCGGGCGACCGAGATGACCACTTCCCCGGTCTCCTCCGGGACCTGCGGGTTCTCCGGCGAGGCCTTCAGCGGGCTCGGGGTGGTGGTGAGGCTGTAGGACAGCAGCGGCTCGTCGGCCGCAGCGGTATCGGCGTCCTGGGTCTGGATCACAACGGTCACAGGGCTACTCCTTCGGTTGCGGGACGCTCCGCCCGGGAGGGCGGGCGAGGGGCGACGCCGTCACGCGGCTTCGCTGTCGTACGTGCGGCTCCATGCAGCGGCCCCAGCAGGTTCACGCACGGCGACGGCGTGCACCCCTGCGTCCCGGCGCCCCTCCTGACGCAGGTTCGCCCTTCAACTGCGCGCGCGGCCACTCCGGACGATCGGCCCGAGAGACCCGACGCTCCGACGACATGGACCCTCCCAGCGCGAAACAAAACTGTCGTACCCGAACGACCCTGTAGAGCATCCCACCCCTGTCGCCCTGAGCACTGCATCATGTACAGAGCGTTGCCATGTCTCCCCGCCCGGACCGTCGGCGTGCCACGAACTCGTCCCCGGCGCCACCGGCAATGCTCGCGCAGCAGTTCAAGCCAGCTCAGGAGACCGGAGCCGGGCGCGCTGCCTGCGGAGCGGCGGCGGGCGCCGGAGGAGATCGACCCGTGGTGGTGCCCCACCCGGCCGGTCACCTGGCAGCGCGCCTACGCCACCGCCCGGCAATGGTGGCCGGAGTCCGACGGCCAGGTCGACCTCCAGTGATCACGAAGGTCATAGCGAGAGGGAGGCCGACCTGCGGGTGGCGATCTCACAGGTCCCGGGCCGCCTCCACGCGGCTTGTGCTGGTGAGGTCGGGGGCGTCGGCCAGGGCCGCGGCCCGCGCCACCGGCCGCCGGGCCGGGCCCTGCGCCCCGGGCGCAGGGAGCCGATCACGATCGCGGCGAGCATGACGACGGTGGTGTGCAGGGACAGGAAGGGCTCCTGGCCAGTCGCTGGGTCGGCCGTGGTGGACGGGTTGGGCTTCTGTGGGTTCTGAGTGGTGGTCATGTCTCGACTTTGAGCCAGAGAGAGGCTTCGACCAACAGCGGTTGCGGCCCCGCACTGCCCTGGACGCGGCATCTGCGTTGGTTGGGCAGCTCCGCTACTGTTTCCCCTCTCCCCATAAGCCCGTGACCTGCGATTTCTAATTCTCGTGGCCTATGTCGCACTGCCCTTTTTCAGTGATGGGGGTTCAGGAGCCGGTGGTGCAGCCTCGGACCTGACCCGCCGTCCGCTCCGGGCTCGCCCAGGCCACGGCGATCCTTGGTGAGCCGTGCCGATATACCCGACGCTGCCCCTGCGGCGGGCGAGCCCTCGCACGTTCCTGGCGTGCACCTGCGAGGCCGCTGGGCGTGGCGATCCGGGACGCCATCAAGGCCGCCCCCGCCGACCTCGCCGCCGACGAGGACGCCGAGGCGCCGGCGCCGGCCTGCGGCACCAGCGGACGCCCCGGACCGGGCCGCGACCCGGCGGGCGCCGCCCGGGTGCCGTGGCAACGACTCCCGGGCGCGCTCAACCTTGGGGGTGGGGGTTGGTGAGCAGGCGGTCAGGTGGGTGCTGGCGATGGCGGTGGCTCCTGTCAGCAGGGCCGCACGCAGGAGGGTGCGTCGGCTCGGCGGGTCGGGCGGGGACGGGGTCACGGTGGGCTCCGGGGCGGTTCGGTTCGGGCCCGGGTGCGGGCGGGCGCCCCGGCACGGGTGTGCCGCGGCGCCCGGGGCCGGGTGGTGGTGCCGGGGAGGTCAGTTGTCGAGGCGGCGCTTGCTGGGCCAGGCGACCATCTCGGGGTCGTGGTGGTCGAAGAACAAGGTCTTGCCGGTGTCGAGGTCGGCGATCTGCTTCATCTGCCCGTCGGTGAGGGCGAAGTCGAAGACGTCGATGTTCTGCGCCATCCGGTCGGGGTTGACCGACTTGGGGATCGTGACGATGTCGCGCTGGATCAGCCAGCGCAGTACGACCTGCGCGACGGACTTGCCGCGCGCCTCGCCGATCTTGCTGAGGACCGGGTGGGTGAACAGGTCGTTCTTGCCTTCGGCGAAGCCGCCCCACGCCTGGTGCTGCACCCGGTGCTCGCGCATCAGGGCGTGGTCGGGGGTTCGCTGGAAGAAGGGGTGGGTCTCGATCTGGTTGACCTGCGGGGCGGTCTCGTTGTTGAGGATCAGGTCCAGGAGGCGGTCCGGGTAGAAGTTGGCGACGCCGATCGCCCGGGTCAGGCCCTCGCGCTGAGCGGTCTCCATGGCGCGCCACTGGCCGTAGACGTCGCCGTAGGGCTGGTGCATCAGGTACAGGTCGACGTGGTCCAGGCCGAGCTTGGCCAACGATGTCTCCAGGGCACGGCGAGCGTTGTCCTGGGCGGGGGCGTCCTGGACCCACAGCTTGGTGGTGACGAACAGCTCCTCGCGGGGGATGCCGCTGTTCTTGATGGCGTGGCCGACGGCTTCCTCGTTGCCGTAGGCGGCGGCGGTGTCCAGCAGCCGGTAGCCGGCCGTGAGGGCGTCGGTGACGGCCTGCTCGGTCCGGTCCGCGGGGATCTGGTAGACGCCGAAGCCGAGGATCGGCATCTGGACGCCGTTGTTCAGGGTGACGTGCTGCACGGTGTTCTTCCTTGCTGCTCGGAGAGGTCTCTGGTCGCCGGGCGGGTGTGCCCGGGAGCGTGCGGTTCAGGGGGTGAGGAGGGCCTTGAGGACGTGCCGGTCGGCCATGGCGCGGTAGGCGTCGGGGGCCTGCTCGATCGGGAAGGTGCGGTCGAAGACGCGGCCGGGCCGGATCGTGCCGTCCAGGACGTCGGGCAGGACGGCGTCGATGTAGTGGCGGGCGGGGTCGACGCCGCCGGTCAGCGTGATGTTCCGCATGATCATTTCCATGCCGATCGGGCCGTCGGTGTAGGAGGGGACGCCGACCCGGCTGACGGTCCCGCCGTCGCGGACGGCGGCGAAGGAGGTGGTGAGGGTCTGCATCGAGCCGACGCACTCCAGGACCGTGTCCGCGCCGCGGCCGGCGGTCAGCCGGCGCACCTGCTCGGCGCCCTCGTCGCCGGTGGCGAGGACGACACCGGTGGCGCCGAACTCCACGCCGAGGTCGGTGCGCTCGGTGTGGCGGCCCATCAGGATCACCTGCTCGGCGCCCAGGCGCTTGGCCGCCAGGACCGCGCACAGGCCGACCGCGCCGTCCCCGACCACGGCAACGCTGCTGCCGGGGCGCACCCGGGCGGTGACGGCGGCGTGGTGGCCGGTGCAGAACACGTCGGTCAGCGTCAGCAGGGACGGCAGCAGCGCCTCGTCGACGGCGGCGGGGATCTTCACCAGGGTGCCGTCGGCCTGCGGGACGCGCACGGCCTCGCCCTGGCCGCCGTCGACCCCGTCGAAGCCGCACCGGCCCCCCTGCGGGCAGGAGGTCTGCAGGCCGTGCTCGCACCACCAGCAGGTGTTGTCGGCGTAGGTGAACGGGGACAGCACCAGATCGCCGCGCTTGAGGCCGGTCACGTCGGGGCCGACGTCCTCGACGGTGCCGAGGAACTCGTGGCCCATCTGCCGGCCGGTGCCGGTGGCGGGGGGCGAGCGGTAGGGGTGCAGGTCGCTGCCGCAGACCGCGGCGCGCAGCACCCGCACGATCGCGTCGGTGGGGTTCTTGATCAGGGTCGGGCACGTTCTCGACACGCACGTCTCCGGCTCCGTACAGCACGGTTGCTCGCATGGGTCCTAAATCTCCTTGGGCAGGCCAGCGGCGGCATCCGTTCGGCCGCCGAGCGGGGCAGGGTCAGGTACGGGGGGTGCCAGCGCGCAGTGCGCCGGGAGCGGCGGTGGCGGCGAGCAGGATCGCGGCGCCGATCAGGCCTGTGCGCATCCCTGCGGTGAAGGAGGCGCCGGTGACCAGCGCGCCGTAGACGGCGACGGCCACGGCCCCGCCCACCTGGCGAAAGGTGTTCAGCACGCCGAAGGCCAGCCCGGCCCGCTCGGCCGGGACGGAGGCCAGCATCAGCCCGGTCATCGCCGGGACCGCCAGCCAGCGTGCCGCCGAACGGCGCGAACCCCGCGCCCGCCACCGGCACCGCGAAGATGCAGGGGCCGGGCGGGGCGGGGCGGTCGGTGACGGGGAGTGAGGCGGGCATCGGGGAGCCTCCAGGAGCGGGACGACCGGTCATGCCCTCCAGACAACCGCGCCCCGCACCCCGGCGGGGCACTCAAGCAGACCCTGACAAGGACCCCCACGCCCGTGCCCCCGCGAACGGTCCGGCCGTAGTGTCGAAGGCATGGACCGACGCACCGAGATCCGCGACTTCCTCACCACCCGCCGGGCCCGCGTCACCCCCGAGCAGGCCGGCCTCACCCCCTCCCCGCTGGACCGCACCCGCCGCGTGCCGGGCCTGCGCCGCGAGGAAGTCGCCCAGCTCGCCGGCGTCAGCGTCCCCTACTACACCCGCCTGGAGCGCGGCGACGCCGGCGGCGCCACCGACGCCGTTCTCGACGCCGTCGCCCGCACTCTGCTCCTGGACGACGCCGAGCGCGCCCACCTCTTCGACCTGGTCCGCGCCGCCAACGCCACCGCGACCGGCCCGGCAGGACCGGCCCGCCCCGCCCGCCAGCCCGTCCGCCCCGGCCTGCGCAACCTCGTCGAGACGATCAGCGGCGTCCCCGCCTACATCCGCAACGCCCGCCTCGACCTCCTGGCCGGCAACACCCTCGCCCGCGCCCTGTTCGCCCCGGTCTTCGACAGCCCCGCCCGCCCGGCCAACGCTGCCCGCTTCACCTTCCTCGACCTGGCCGCCACCGCGTTCTACCCCGACTGGGAGAGCGTCGCCGACCAGAACGTCGCCACCCTGCGCGCCGAAGTCGGACGCAATCCCTACGACACGGCCCTCTCCGACCTGATCGGCGAACTCTCCACTCGCGGCGGCGACGCCTTCCGCGGGCGCTGGGCCCGCCACGACGTCCGCCACCACCGCGCCGGTGCCAAGCGCATCCACCACCCCCTCGTGGGCGACCTCACCTTCACCTACGAGACCACCCAACTCACCGCCGACGACGGCCTCTACCTCATCCTCTGCGCCGTCCCGCCCGGCAGCCGCGACGCGGAAGCCCTCGACCTCCTCGCCAGCTGGAACACCCCGGCACCAACAACCTCACCCTCCGGCACCACCAGATCCGGGTGAACGGGACGATGCCGGCCGCCCCCGGCGACAGTTCGACCGGCCATCGTGGGGTCAGGCGGGCGCTTTGCCGTCAGGGCAGTCAGGGCCCACCGGGCAGTCGGCCACCGCAACCCGACCGCAGCAGGTTTTGTAGTCAATGGGCGGACGGTTGCGGGGGATCGTCGCAGGGCTTCGTTCTCGATGGACAGCTGGCAGATCATCTCGGCGTACACCGCCACGGTTCGGCGCAGGTCCGCATTCTCACGGCGCAGTCGCCGCACGGTCTGCTCGGTGCGTTCGTCCGGCTCGGCGGTACCGGTCGTGGGGGTGTCCGAGGCGGGGGTGGGGCCGGAGGTGCCCGTGGGGGGGTGGCAGCGGGCCCGTTGTCCGGGCCGGGCGAGACCCCGGCGGGGTGGTGGCCGACCGTCTGGCCGTCGTCGTCCGGGTCGGGTTGGGCGAGCGCGGTGGCGGTCATCGAGGTGGCCTTCCGTCAGCGGGATGCCGGGAGCGGCGCGGTGGCCGGCCCCGGCGCCCGGGCGAGCGCCCGGGTGCCGCCGACATTCCACACAGGCCCCTTGTCCGCCCCCTTGACCAGCACGTTGTCCCGCCCGGTCTGCCGCGGTCACGGGCCTTGTCCTCCCGGTTCGTCCGTGACTGGGATCACCCCGCGATAGACCGCGATCCGGCGCGCGACGTCCTCGATGGTCGCCGCCGGCCTGGCTCCGGCCGGACGACCCCGAAGATGCCCCCGAGTGGTGGTCATCTTCGTGACCGCCCGCCCAAGCCCCACCCGGCCACAGCGCACACAGCCCGGGGGCGGTGTCTGGACCCACGGCCGAACTGCGTAAAGTGACGGCCGCCTCAGCCAGAGGTGATCGTCTCGAAGGGGAACAGTGCGGTACCAGCGATCCAGGGCGCGGCAGCGTGCGGCAGACCGTCAGTGGCTCAGAGCAGCCAGGCGGGCGCGGGCCATCCGGGAACGGCGGGAGGCCGCGGCTGCCGCAGTTGCCGGGCCACGACGGCCTCGCCGGAAAGCCGCCGGGCTGCTGCTGCTGACCGTTGCAGCGGCGTTCGAGCTGGTGGTTCTGGCCTGGTTCATCGCCCTGCTGCCACCGGCGTTCCACGATGCCGACCGGTACCGGGCCGCCCTGCCGTGCCCGGCCGCCGTGACCCGAGGCGACTGTCTGGCCGTCAGCACCGAGGTGACCTTCGAGGTGCACGCGGAGGTCGGCAAGGACCCGGACGACCGGATCGTGGTCCGGGCGCTCGGCGGGGACGGCAGGGAGAGCATCCGCCTGCACGGTGTCGAGCCCGTACTCAGCCGGGTCCACCCCGGCGACGAGGTCGAGGTCGCCCGATGGAAGGGCGAGCCGGTTTCGGTGGCGCTGTCCGGACGTCGGCAGTACGCCGAGGAGCTGCCGACCGACGGCCCGTACATGTTCCTGGCGGGGATCACCAGCGTCGGCCTGGTCCTCGCGGCGACACTGTCGAAGGCCCGCCGCAGCCGGCGCGGCCACACCGGCTCCGCACGGGACCGCGATCCGAGCCTGGCCCTCACGATCCTGGCGGCCGTGGCCCTGATGCTCGGACTGCTGGGCGTCTGGCTGCAGAGCTTCACCGTTCAGCTGCTCCTCGAAGTGCTGGTGGCCGGCCTCGGGGCCGTCAGCCTCCGCCCGCCCCGCCCAGCACTTCCCGAGCCCCTCGTCCCGCCCCGCCCACGCTGCGCTCGTCGCCCGGCCGTACGGCTGCGCAGCGTCCCGCCGGGCAGTCCGGTCCGGCGAACGCCAACGCGGCCGGGACAGGGCGTGTCCGGCACCCGCCGGCACGCCATCCCGCGACAGAGGCTTCGCCGGCCGACCAGGACGGCCGCGACCCCGCAAACCACCGTGCTCCACACTCGCAGACCGACCCGCACCGCCAGGCCGTAGACCTGCGGTCCTCCCACGATCATCGGACGAACAAGCGGCGGGCCTTGGTGGTGCGGGCCTACTCAACGGCCTGGCGGGGCTCGGGTCGGACGGCGTGGCCCGTACCCCTGGTGAGCTCGAGGCGGGGCTGGAGGCCGACAGGCGGCCGCGGCTGTTGCTGCTCCGGGAGCTGGACCGCGCCACGGAGCCCGCTCCCGTCACCGCGCTGCTCGCCCGGTTGACGGCTCTTGCGCACGTGAGGGCCAGTGGTCGAGCTGCCGACCGGCACGCCGCAGGCCGAGATGGCGGCCGCCAGCGCGGCGGTGCTGGACCTCGACGAGCACCGCTGAACCGATCCCGCCCGGTTCGCCCGCTGGTACGAGAAGCTGAGTGGTGACTCCCCGTTCACCGGGCCGCCGACGTCTTCCCCAGCCCTCGAACGGCTCCGATCGCCGCGTCGGTCCCGGCGACAGCCGATCGGTCCGCCGGGCCGGTGGCCGCCCGGTGGGCCGCCGTGCCACCGGACCTGCGCCCTGCCGTACAGGCGCTCGCCGTCGCCGAACGTCCGGTGACCCGCGAGGAGTGGGCCGCCCTCGCCGGACCGGACCCGGTGGCCCGTGCCGCCCGGCTGCTGCCGGCCTGCTCCGCTGGCGGGGACACCTGGTGGCTGCCGGACGGTCCGCTCCGGGGGGCGGCCCTCACCGGAGCCTCCACACCCGACCGGGCCGACGTGCTGCACGCACCGGCCTCGGCCGCACCACGTGCCGGCGGCGACAGCCGGGGCCTGCCGGCGGCCGGCCCCGGCCTGCTCGGGCTGGCCCTGCGGCACGCCGTCGCGTCCGGAAGTACGGCGCCGCTCGAGGACCCGCTGTTCCTGGCCCACGCCGAACCGACCGCCGTCACCGCCGCGTTCGCCGCCCACCCCCACAGCCGCTACGCCGCCGCGTGGCGTGCCGCCGGCCCGGCGCCGGCCGGCGCCCCGGACGCCCGGGAGCGGGCCGCGGTGCTACGGGCCCGGCTGCTCGGATCCGATTCCGACGGGGCGGCGGCGCTCGACCTGCCGGGCCGCTGGTCGGCGACGTGGGCCCGGTGGCGCTCACCGACCGATCCCGAACTGCTCGCCGGAGCACTCACCCAGGGCCCCTACGGCGGCTACGCGGTGCCGGCCGACGCGGCCGGTGTCCTGTGGGCGGCCGAGCTTACGACCGGCGCGCCGTCCGACGCTCCCCGGCCGGCGGCCCCGCCGGATGCCGCGCCTGAGGCCTCAGGCACCGCGGCGGCGCGCCGCAGGCGGCGAAGCCGGGGAAGCGCCATCGTCCCCGGCGAGCCTCCGCAGATCGGCGAGGCTCTCCGCGCGGGCCCGCGAGCCCGGCACGACCTGGCCGATGTACGGGCCGCCGGGATCCTGCGCCAACTCGGCCAGCGCCTGGGACGGGGAGATCCCGCGATCCTTGGCCCCCCGCAGACGCCGCGTCCACGCGACGCCCGCGTTGTAGGCGCCATCCCCGCCCGCGGGCCGCACCTGCCACCCCGCCGCATCGTCGGCGTCGCACGCCCAGAGATAGCCGAGCACCGTACTCCCGGCAGCAACCGCCACGTACTCCACGGCCTTGTCCGTCCTGGATGCGTAGTCAACGGGGCCGCCGGGCACGACGTTGAACTGCAGGTCCTCGCTCAGCCGACCGCTCGCCCAGTTCCACTCACGTTCCGCTTGTTCATAGCGCGCTGCTTGTTCGTCACTCATCACAACACCTCACCATAAACGTGCCACTGGCCGCCCTCACGGACCACCCTCGTCGCCTTCCACTGCAGGCCGCGCCCCAGCAGGATCTCCCGCTCACCCGCACCGTAGGCGCTGACCTTCTCCACCCACATCGCCGGTGTGCCCTGCGGCACCCGCAGATGCAGGACTGCGTCCTTGCCGGGCCGAGACTCTGAAACGGCCCTGCATCCGAGGCCGACCCTCCACGCTGTCACCAACACTTGTTCGTGGATCCGTCGAGAGCCACCTCGGATTGGATGGTGTAGGACTTGGTCCGCGTATCGAATCGGACACGCATCATCGCGGGCTTTCCTTCGACATCCTTGGAGAAGCAGAATCCTGCCACCTCTTCCGCTACGGTCTGGCCTTCGCGGTCCTGCACCCATCCCATAGACCCTGCTGCACCGAGGTAGCAGTCGACGATCGCACGCTCGGGGCCCCCGTGGGAATACTTCGCGCCGGCATGCGCGAATCCACCGTCGTGGTTGCACACAACCCCGGAGACCTCTCCTGCGGGCACGCTGTCCGGGTGTGCGGCGGCCAGGCTCCTGACGTCGTCGGATCCAGCAGTCCCTGAAACGGCGTCACAGCTCTCCTGCTGTGCCCTCACGTCGTGAACGGCGACCGCAGCCACGGCGGCGACGGCAAGGACGATGACGGCCCAATAAACGTGCTTCAATTTCTTCATCTGTATACAGGTGTCCCTCTCAGGGAACCGGCACCGAGCTGGCCCGGTCGTGGAAAACCGGGCCCCGCATCGGCTCAGGACGAGCGGATCGGGTCAGCGCAGGCTGCCATACTTGTACATGTTCGAGGCCTGAGCGTACAAGGCTTCGAAGAGCCTGTTGCGCGAGATGGCGGCCTTCATTCTCTTTCGGAACCAGTAGCCCTGGGCGGTGATCCTGGCAGCGTCGTTGTTGTGCAAATCGATCTCGTGGCCATCTCCGCGCTCTCCGTATTCATGCGCATCTCCGAGGCGCTTCGCGGCCACCGCACCGAAGTAGAGCGTCCGCGCTGCCTGCCACATGAAATGCCGGATCGCGTTTTCGGGGCCGTGGCCACCGGAGGCAACCGACCTCACGATGTCGGAGAGCCTCATGGCCCAACCGCAGCCTCGCCCCAGGGAACGGCAGGCGTTGGCCTCCAGATGTTTGCGCGTGATGTAGTTGCAGGCACCGCAGCTCCACCTCCCGTCGAGGTCGAGACGCGTCAGCGGGTCGTCGTAGACGTAGTCGTACGGGTTGGCGTTTCCGCCGTACACGGGGTCGACCGACAGGAAGCGCGCGGTCGCGGTGTTGTAGAGGCGCACCCCCATGAGGCTGAGGCCGCTGGGGGCTTCGCTGGAGCGCTGGTGGGAGCCGGGCCAGCCGTAGCGGGCTGCGGTCCGGCCCTGGGCGGAGATGCCGAACTCGTAGTAGTCCAGGACGGTCGGCGCGACAGCCGTCCACGGGGAGCTGGACCTTGAGGTCTCCTGTCCAGGTGGGCTCGTCGCCGTCAGCGCCGTAGTGGTTCAGCTTGGAGCCGGTCTGGATCCAGCCGCCGTCGGGCTACTTGGTAGCGGTGGTGGAGCCGGCCAAGCGCGGGGCTGGCCCGGGTCAAGGGGTCCGAGTCCGCCAGAGCGGCCCCGCCGCCTGTGGGACGAGATCCACACCGCATGGCACACCTGGCAGCACGCCGGGCCCCCGGCTACGACCGGTTCGGACTCACCGTCACCCCGGCCGGGGAGCCCACCGTGTGGCTCGACGACCCCGACAATCACTGGAGCCCCCAGCCGCACACCCGCTGACCCCCGCCGGGCACAGCGGGTACCCCCGGGGCATGTATCCCGGGCCCGTCGAGTCCTGCCCGTGGACCTGCCCGGTGGGCCCGGCCGTCAGGGGTGCGGCCCGGCCGGGACCGGAGACAGGATCAGCGTGGACGTCCCGTCCCCGGCTACGACCGTACGCCACACCCCCGCTCCGGCGGGGCACAGACGCGCAGCCGGGCAGTGGACGGGCAGGAGGCGCAGCGGGCGGGCCGCCGCGTGCACGGCACGGCCCGGGGGCGGAGAGCGCAGGATTCGAACCTGCGCGGGCCCCGAAGAACCCTGCTCGGCCATCACAGGCCAGGCACCTGATGAACCGCTCCGGGCGCCTCTCCCCGTCCGGGATCCTTTTCGCTTTCCCTGACGTGCCATCAAAATTTCCCGGGCGCCTGACCCGGCACTGACACCGCGCGGATTCCGGTGCCCCGCCGGCCGGGTCGTCCGGCGGGGCCGGGCACGCCGCGGCCTGCCCTCCCCCACCAGCAACAATTACGCACCGGTGGCCGACCACGCCGGTCGGCCGAGGGGGTTGTCGTCGTGGCAGGCTGGGCGGATGCACTCCGGACCCGCAATCACCGTCGACCGGCACGCCCCCCGTGAACTGACACCGCTCGACGGCGGCGAGATGTTCCGGGGCCCGGACGCCGGTACAGTGCTCGACTTCTGGCGGTACGCCATGCCCGACCTTCGGACCAACACGACCCGGGGCCTGCTCGCCGAATTCCTGGTCCACCGCGCGGTCGGCGCGGTGGACCGCAACACCGAATGGGAGAGCTTCGACGTCCTCACGCCCTCGGGGGTGAGGATCGAGGTCAAGACCAGCGCCTACCTCCAAGCCTGGGGACAGGCCCGGCTGTCGGACATCCGCTTCTCCCGGCTACGGGGACGCGTATGGACCCCCGAGACCGGCAGTGCCTCGGAGCAGTCGTACAACGCCGACGTGTACGTCTTCGCCTGCCACACCGCGCGCACCCACACCGACTACGACCCTCTCGACATCGGACAGTGGCACTTCTACATCGCCCCGCGCGCCCTCGTGGAAGCCACCGCACAAGCCAGCCTCGGACTCGCCGCCGTCCACAGGATCTGCGGTGACCCCGTCGGCTACGAAGACCTCGCACACCGGATCGCAGCCTGCACCACCCACCCGGAGGACTGACGGTGCGGGCACCCGCTCACCCCCGATCGGGTGCCCGCACCGCGACACCTGCGGCAACCGGAACGCGGCGGGTCCGTCCCCTGCGCAGGGCCGGCACGGAGCACGGCCGCTCCTGCAGCAGGGCGCTCGCAGCAGCAGACGGCGGGCAGCAACCGACCGGCGCGGACAGACGGCACAGCAACACGAGTTCGGCGAGCAGGACGTCTAGCAGCAGGACGGCGGCGGCCGGAACAGGCGGACACACCACGGCGACGAAAGGCGGAGAGGGCAGGATTCGAACCTGCGCAGGCCCCGGAGGACCCTGCTCGGCCGTTGCCGGCCAGGCACCCGATGAACCGCTCCGGGCACCTCTCCCAGTACCGGGAACCTTCTCGTGCTCCCTGACCTGTCATCAGAATGCCCCGGATGCCTGACCCGGCACTGACCCACCACTGACCCGGCGCCGGGTCCCGCACCGCCCGGCTCCGCACGCCGGGCCGCACGCGCTCCGCATGAGACGGCGAGGATCCGCCCGCGCTCCACCGCGACGGCCAGCAGGTCCCGTGCCGGTCCGGCGCCCGGAGCAGCGACCACCGGACAGTCCCGAACCCAGCAGGCCAACACGCCCGGAGCGCCGTCGGGCCGCTCCGACGTGTCGGTCACCCGGGCCACCCGGTCGCGGCCTCCCCGCACCGCTCTCGTCCTCGCGCTGCTCTCGTCCCTGCGCCGCAGCGCGAAAGTCCCCGCCATCCGGACGGAGAGCGCCAACACCGCGTGGTGGACCGGATGCCAAAGGCCCGCCCACCCACCGCCCGCCGACAGTGGGCCCCCCGACCACCACCCGGCCAGTGGCCATCAGTAGTCGAGGCGCGTGGCCGCAACCGAGCCGGCCTTGTTGCCGCATCGGTGTGGATGGGTACGGTCCAGGCATGGAGGAGACCGAGGTGGTTCCCGAGAAGGTGGCCTGGGTTCTGGTGCGAGGCGGCCGGGTACTGGTGACGCGCGTCCGCGGTGTGGATGTCTTCTACTTCCCCGGCGGGAAGAGGGAACCTGGCGAGTCCGATGCCGAGACCTTGGCCCGCGAGATCGACGAGGAACTCCGGTCCCGGGTCGACACGGCCACGATGGTTCACGTCGGCACCTTCGAGACGCGGAGGGAATCCGACGGACGCACCGAGTTCCGGATGATCTGCTACACCGCCGAGCACACCGGTCCGCTGGTCCCCTCAAGCGAGATCGCGGAGTTGGACTGGTTCAGCTACGGCGATCGCGCACGGGTCTCGCCAGTGGACCAGATGATGTTCGACACGCTGCATTCCTCTGGCCAACTGCCCTGAGCGCCTATTCCCTCGACCCCCCGGCCGCTCCCCACCACCCGCCGGGCTGCGCCCGGGCCGGGACGGCAGCGGACCCGGAGCAGCCGCGACCGCAGGCGAAGCGGCTGACGGCAGCCAGGACCGCAGGCGGACCGGGAGCTGCAGGCCGCCCGGAGGCCGCGGGGTCAGGTTCCGTCACCAGCGGCCAGTGACGAGAGCACCTGACGAAGCCCCAGCCCCCGAACCGGGAGGAACGGGGACGGGGACGGCAGGCAGCACGGCCGGCGAGCGGCCCTGGCGCCGCCACGAACGGTAGGACATCAGGCGCAGAGCAGCACGCGGGCACCCGCCAGGAGCCCGAGCCACCGCGTGACCTCCCACCAGGAGTTCCGGCAGCACCGGGCACCGGCCCGGACCGGAACAGGCCGCGGTGCCGACGTCGTCGGGGCGGGTGTGGCGGGTCAGGGCGGCGCTGCGGCGGCGCGCTGCTTCCAGGTCGGCGGCCGCTCGGTCGGCGGCGGCGAGCGCCGCCGGGTGCCCGGCGGCGGCCAGGCGCGCGCTCTCCTCCGCGCGATCGTGAGCGCCGCGCCGGCGGCGGGCGGCGTCCTGGGCCCGGTGCAGGATGTCGGCGCGGTCGCGGCTGCCGAAGGCCCGGCCAGGGGCCGCCGGTGTGAACCGGCGGTGTGTCAGCTCGGTGGGCGACCGCGGCCCGGCCCGTGTGATCGACAGTGACGGAAGGCGATCCCTCGCCGAGAGACCCTCTTCCGTCTTCTGGAGTTGATCGTGACGTTCCCACTGTCGGAGGCCGCCGGCCGGCCAGGTCCTACACGCGGGCACCGTGCCGGTTCGTCCGGGCGTCGGAGCCGGGTGCCGGCCGTGCCGGCCGTGGCGGCCGCCGTGTTCTGCGCCGCCGTCGCCCCGCTGGCGCTGCCCGCGACCGCCCACGCGCAGGGCACCTGCACGGTGTCCGGCCCCACCACCACCTGCACGTTCGCCTCCACCGGCGCCGAGCAGACATTCACCGTGCCCAGCGGCGTCACGCAGGTCGACGTCACGGCGATCGGCGCCGGCGGCGGCGTGGAGAACGGCGGGGTCAGCGGCGGCCGGGGTGCCGAGGTGTCCGGCACGCTCACCGGGCTGTCCGGCGGGCAGACCCTCTACGTCGAGGTCGGCGGCGCCCCCACCAACGGCAACGGCTCGTGCGCCAGTTCCGCCCAGTGCGCCGGCGGCTTCAACGGCGGCGGCAGCACCCACTTCGGCGGAGGTGGAGGCGGAGCCTCCGACGTACGCACCCTGCCCGGCACCACTCCCCTCACCACCACCGACTCCCGCCTCATCGTGGCCGCGGGCGGCGGCGGAGCCGGCTGGGCCGGCCAATGCACCGCAAGCCCGGGCGGAGACGCCGGCCAGCCGGGCGCCGACGCGACCTGCAACGGCGGCACCGGTGGCGGGGCGGGGACGTCCACCCAGGGCGGGACCGGCGGCACGGGCGGCGGCGGGGTGTTCGGCGGTGGGAACGGCACGCTCGGGGCCGGCGGCACCGGCGGCGGCCCTGGCAGCTCCCTGACCGGTGGCGCAGGAGGCGGCGGCTACTACGGCGGAGGCGGCGGCGGCAACATCAACCCCTTCATCACTCCGAGCGGCGGCGGGGGCGGCGGAGGCGGAGGTTCGTCGCTGGTCCCCGCCGGCGGAACCGGCCCCACCGCCACCAGCGCCGCCCCGAGCATCACCATCAGCTACACCACCCCGGGCAAGCCCGTGAAGACGACCCTGACCGCGATGTTCTCCCGCACCCGGGTCGGCCTGCCCGTTGTGCTCAGCGACATCGTCTGCCCGGCCGGTACGGGCGCCACGACCAGGCCCACCGGCACCGTCACCTTCACCGACACCACCACCGGCAAGACCCTCGGCACCGGGCGCCTGTCCCTCTCCCTCGGCAACTGCGCAGCGGCCGGGACCGTCACCGCCTTCCGCACCACCGGCACCCACACCATCACCGCCGTCTACAGCGGCGACACCGTCTACCAGGGCAACAGCGGCAACCCCGAAACCACCACCGTGACGGTGACGCCCTGAGAACGCCGCACAAGCGCCGGCCCCGCCGTGGGGCGGGGCCGGCGCGCCGCGGTACCGCGCCCAGGTGACAGCCATCCGAACAGTCCCGGGTGCCGTCCGAGCCGGGCTCGGGTTCCGCCGACCGGGCCGCTCGACCGCCAACTGGAGCGCCCGGTCACGGGACCGGCAGGGCCGGGCGGAGCCACCTCATCGCGCCCCGGTCGCTCGGGCGGCTGCAGCCTTGAGCGATTGCCCGTCGCGCTCGGCCAGGCCCCGCGCAGCGTCACACCGATGACGTCCCGGCCGCTCACAGGGTCGCGGACCACGGCGACCCGCACAGATCGGCACCGGGTATCGGCGGAGCGTGGTTCAGCGTGCGCTGCCGAGGTCACGGTCGCTGTCGGCGCCTTCGAGCAGGAGGGTGGTCTCCTCGATGCGGCGGAAGCGGCCGTCGGCGGCGAACTCGGCGAACAGGTAGACCTCCATGCGGACGGTGGAGCCGTCGATCTTGTCGACCTCCATCGTGTGGCGGTCGGCGTAGCGGGTGCCGTCGGTGAGTTCGTCGTGGACCTGGACCGAGCCGCCGGCCAGAACGGTGCGCAGGTGGGCGATGTGGGCGAGGAACTCGGTGCGGTCGGCCCAGCTGCCGTCGGTGCGCTGGCGGTAGTCGGGGGCGAAGTGACCCTCGGCGGCCTCCTCCAGGTCCAGGCCCGGGGTGAGGAGCAGGTCGGTGAGGGCGGTGCGGATGTCGGTGTGGACGGCGGTGGGGGTCATGGCAGTTCCCTGAGAGCGGTGTCGAATGGGGGTGTGCGGCGCGGTGCCTGGCGGGGCGGCGTCAGGCGCTGGTGGTGTTGAGGGTGTCGTCGAGCCAGTCGAAGATGCGGGCCAGGGCGAGGCGCATGGCGCCGGGGTGGCAGTGGGCGCCGGCGCCCTCCGCCACGGTGAAGT
>NZ_JBEZIR010000086.1:0-36687 GCF_040651175.1 Kitasatospora sp. NPDC048540 | reverse complement strand
GGAGGATCTTCCGACACGCCCGCTGCAGCCCGAACTGGCTGACGTCAGCAGCCAAGGCTGTCCTCACCCTGGAGCTTCAACGCTGAAAACGCTCACTGTCACCCAGATCATCGCCGCGGTCCGGGTGGTGATCCGCGAGGTCCCCGGGGCCGCCGAGGTGGCCGCCGTGCAGTGCACCGCCCACGACTACACCGACCCGGGCAAGCCCCGCATCGCCTGGAACGACGAGCAGGCCCGAGCTGACCTCGTCGACGCCCTGGTCGGTGACGCGCTCAGGCTGCTCGGGCACCTGCCCGACCAGCAACTCGGCGAGAAGGCCGCGAACGCGGTCGGCCTGCTGGCCCTGGTCGCAGGGCAGGACGTCGAGCCGGCCGAGGAGTCCGACGGCCGGGACGGGCGCTGGCGCATCACCCGGGGCACCGCCCACGACCGGATGGTCTCCACCGTCGACCCCGAGGCCCGGCACGTGCACAAGACCCGCACCCACCCGCAGGACGGCTTCAAGGCCCACCTCGCCGTCGAGCCCGAGACCGGGTTGTACACCGCCGTCGCCCTGCGGCCCGGCGCCGGAACCGAGCACCACGAGGCCACCGTCGGCATCGACCTGCTCGCCGACGAGGACACCCCGGTGGACGCCTTCGGCGACACCGCCTACTCCACCGACGACGCCCGCCAAACCCTGCAACATGCAGGGCACCGGCTGTTCCTCAAGCCCGCCCCGCTGAAGACCGCCGTGGTCGGCGGGTTCGACCTCGACGACTTCGCCATCGACACCGCGGGCAGCACGGTGACCTGCCCCGCCGGCCACACCGCCAACCTGTCCGAACCGTCCGGACGGCACATGCAACGCAAAGCGCTCTTCACCGACCAGTGCACCGGCTGCCCCGTGCGCGAACGGTGCACCACCGCCAAGACCGGCAGGACCGTCAACATCCGACCGCACCACGACCTGCTCGCCGCCGCCCGCCGCCAGGCCGCCACCGACCCCGACCGGCAGGCCGCCTACCGCCGCTGGAGACCACCCGTCGAACGCGCCGTCGCCTGGCTCGTCGCCCACGGCAACCGCAGACTCCGCTACCGCGGCACCATCAAGAACAACACCGGGCTCCACACCCGCGCCGCCGCCCTCAACCTGCGAACCCTGATCAACCTCGGACTCACCCGCACCAGCGGTACCTGGCGCCTCACCCCGGCCACCGCATAGCCAAAGGGGCTGCCCGGCCTGCGGCCGGACAGCCCCTCAACAAAATCTTCATCGGTCTTCTAGGCCGCGCACGACGCCCGGCCGTGCCGCACCCGGCTGCGCACCGGCCGCCGCGACGACCCGCCGCCCGCCGCCTGCTCCTGGCCCGCTGTCTCCGGCACGCCCCCACTCCCCTGCTGATCGCCAGGAGCGCAGTATGCCTCCCGCCACGGACGGCGGCGCACTACGGGCGGCGGGGGGCCGGCGGCGGTGCGGGCCGGTGCGCGGGGCCGGGTGCCGGGGTCAGGCGGGGGTGTTGACGGCCTCCTTGAAGGCCTTGCCCGCGGTGGAACCTCACCGTCCTGGACGCCGCGATCTCGATCGCCTCACCCGTGCGCGGGTTGCGGCCGGTGCGGGCGGCGCGGCTGCCGGCCGCGAACGACCCGAACCCGGTCAGCTGCACCTCACCACCGTCCGCGACCGCGTTCTTGATGGTGTGCAGAAGGGTGTCGAGGACCTTGTTCACCACCGCCTTCGACGCCTCGCTGTCCTCGGCCACCAGATCGATGAGCTCCTGCTTCTTCACGGGTGCCGCCCTTCCGCACCACCCCGCGACGGGCGGTGACAGGTCCAGTGGAAACCCCCGGTGCCCCGGGCGGAAGGCGCAGCCCCGGGCCCTGCCGGGGGGTGCGCCGCCCTGGCCGACGACCGAACCCGTGCACGATCACGCCCCCGACGGCGCCCAGGCCCCGAACGGCGCAGTTGGGCGGGCCGCAGGCAGCGGTGCCGCGATCGTCCCGTCGGGCGCGGGGCGGGAGCCTGGCGGCCGGAGTCGGTCGGTGCCGGGCCCGCCAGGCGCTGCTGGAGGCCGCCCCCCAGCACCACTGCACCCTGCCCGCCGGGGTGCCAACCGACCTGCCGCGGTGAACACCGCCGCCCGGCGCGCAAACTGATCTTTGGCAGCACGAGAGTGGCTGGCCGGGATCGCATCCCAGGTTCCCTTCGGGGAGGCGCTGACCTCGGTTCACCCCTGCGGCCGCACGACACGGCAGCGGGTAGCAGGTGCCCCCTCCCGACAACGTACGGACCTCCCGGCCTGGGGAGATGAGCACGGCCCCTGTTATTGTGCGCCGATGTCAACGATCAAACAGTTCCAAGTGACCTTCGACTGCGCGGAACCTGCGCGCCTCGCCGCTTTCTGGTGCGAGGTGCTGGGGTACGTCGTGCCGACGGTCCCGGAGGGCTTTGCCACGTGGGGGGAGTACCACCGCTCGCTGCCGCCCGAGGACGAGATCTACTTCGCGTGTACTGATCCCTCGGGTGTGGCCCCGCGCCTGCTCTTCCAACGAGTTCCCGAGGGCAAGGTCGTCAAGAACCGGGTGCATCTTGATGTGCGGGCCGGCGCCGGGCTCGTGGGTGACGAGCGCCTGGCCACACTCGAGGCCGAATGCGCACGGCTGGTGGCGCTCGGCGCGAAACACGTGCTGACCCAGCGCGCCGATGGCGTCAACGAGTCGTGCATCACGATGCAGGACATCGAGGGCAACGAGTTCTGCCTCGACTGATCCTCCTCCGAGACTGCGAGGTGGGGAGCTGACTCCCGGGAACCTCTCAGGTCCCGCATGCGGCGGGAGTCCGGCCCTGTTCCCGCGCTGGTGCCCGTCACGGCCGGTACGCGGTCGCCGAGGTGGCCGCTTCGTCGGCGCCGGGCGGCAGGGTCGGCAGCGGCCAGGACGGGTCCGGTGCCCAGGTCGGCCGGCCGCCGGCGAACGGCCTGGCGCGGTCGTCCAGCATGCCGATCCCCCGGCCGCGGGCCCGCTCGATCTCGCGGCCCGCGTATTCGTCGACCACGCCGAGGCGGCGCAGCTTGCCGTACTCCTCGGTGTCCTTCCAGTGGTGCCCCGTCAGGTCGGGGGTGATGACCAGGTCGAGGGCGAGGTCCATGGTGTCGATGCCGAAGCCGGGGCGGCGCCGGTATGGGTACTCGAAGTTCACGTACCAGCGCAGCGGTGTCGTCGTGGCGGAGTCCTGGAAGCAGTGCACCGAGAACCACTCGCCGGCCAGGAAGTGGGAGAGCAGCTCCGTGTTCTCCCAGCGGTAGTGGCCGAGCGTCCAGGTGCCGGCCGCCAGGTCGGCCAGGCCCTGCTTGCGGGTGGTGCCGTCGCCGCTGCGCGTCGAGGTGATCCAGGTCGTCGGCGCCAGGCTCTCGATCCGGCCAGTGGGCCGGCGTCAGCAAATGCCCGGTGTCGTCGACGACCCGCTGGGGCATCGCGGCGCGGCTACCGCACCGGCCTTTGCGGGTGCGGTGCGGAAGCCCGCACAGTGCAGGTGCGTGGTGCGGACCGCGCGGTGCGATTCGGCGTGTCCCGGCCGGGGCGGGCGCGGTCGGCGCGCGCGGAACCCGCGCGGCCTGTCCATAGGCGCGCCGCGCGCCGCTGGAACTGTCCATCGCGCGCGGCCGCGGCGGCCAGCCCGCTCTACCAGCGGGTGAGGTGCTCCCCCCGGGGCCCGGCGCAGCAGGGCGAGGGCCGCGTCGGCGCCGGGGCAGCGCAGGGGCTCGCCGCTGGCGGCGTCGGAGACGATGCTGCTGTCGATCAGGGCGGCTGCCGCGCTGAACGTCGTACTCTTCGATCCAGCCGACCGGGCGGCCGGCGCGCTGGAGCTCTTGGACGCCCGGGTGGGCGGGCCAGGTGAGGTGGAGCAAGCCGCCATCGAGCGCGGAGCGGTCGGGGTCGCCGAGGCCGCGGGCGGAGGGAACGGTCCAGCCGGTCGGGCGCTTGAGGGCCAGGTGCGGCACGCCCGGCATCGCGCGCTCGGAACGGACCCGGGCGGCGTGTGCGCGCCGGAGGGCGTCCAGGGCTTCGCCGACGGTGCGGTGGGTGCGGGTCCCGCTGGCGGGGTTGGTTCGGTCAGGACCACGGCGCTCTGATCGTCCTGGTGCTCGGCGGCGAGGTGCCCCGCCTGTCCCAGGGGCCGTCCGACAGCGGAGCGGTCCAGCCGATCGGCCGGCCCCGGCGGAGCAGCTTGTGGACGTCCTCGGCCCGCGGGTCGTCCCAGGAGGCCACCAGCCAGTCCTCACCGAACGTCACGCTCCGGTCGTCCAGGCGGTCCGGCTCGCCGAACCGCACGGTCGGGATGGTGCAGGCGGCGCGGCGTAGCGCCTCGAAGGCCTCGGCCCGCTGCTGGGCCGGACCAGCGTGAGACCCTCACATGTCCCGCCTGCACAGCCGCGTTCGTCCGCCCGGCGAACAGCACACGCGTCGCCTGCACGAAGCGATGCCACACCAGGAGCGTCCGCGCAGCGCAGGCCGGGCTTTCCCTCTACGAGAACCCCAACGCGATCGAACGTGACTGAGCTCTGGACGAAGCACGAAGAGGGCTTACGCGGTGGTCGGAAGCTCCAGGACCGTGCGCGCGGCCTCACGGACGTCCCTCTCCTCGTCCGCGGCAAGCCGTTCGAGCGCAGTGCGTACTGACGGGCCAGGCCGACGAGCCAACGACCATGCGGCCCAGAACCGGACCCAGTGGTCGGTGTCCTCGGTGCGGGCCACCAGCAGGTCGGTGACCGTCTGGTCGTGTGCTGAACCGAGAGCCTGCACGGCGTCCCGCCTGACCTGGGGCGCGGGATCGCGGGCGCCGGCCATCAGAAGGGCTCGGGCACGTGGGGGATCGCCCACGCCGAAGATGCTGCCGAGGGTGCTCATCACGTCGGCGCGCACCCCCGGGTCCGGGTCGGACGCCGCGTCGGCGACGAGTTCGAAGTACTTGGCCCCGCCGAAGTCGGTGACGCTCAGGCCCCAGATGCCTACTCGCCTTGTCCCGGGGTCATGCGAGGCGACGCAGCCGAGCAACAGGTGATGCGCTGTCTCGGGCCAGGCGGAGAGCAGTTCGAGGAGGTCGAGCTGCAGGGTGTCTCCGTCATCGTTGCGATCACTCACGCTCGCGCGCAGCAGGGCCGGCAGGGCCGCCTCGCCGCAGGCACCTGCCAAAGCATGGGCAATCCGGTCCCGGGCGAACGAGTCGTTCGCCTCGACGTAGTCGGCAAGTCGACGCTCCAGCTCAGGCTGGAGGAAGGCGGCTGCTGGTGTCCGAAGCCGCTCAACCAGAGGTTCGAACTGGCGGCGGGCACCAGGCCCGCGCTTGATGTCACCAGCCAGCCCTATGTCCAACTCGTCCAACACACCCAGCAGCTCGGTCAGGCGGGCGGGCAGGCCGAGGACGGTGTCGGCGCAGTGGGTGATGTCCTCGCCGGCGAGGCCGTCGCCGCGGGTGAGGACCTGGACCAGCCTGCCGGCCCGGTAGCGGGCGGCGACGGCCAGGCTGTCGAGCTTGGGCTCCACGCACCAGCCATCCACGGGAGGGCCGAGCCGGCGCTCCAGGCCGACGGCCCAGGCTTCGAGCTCCTCGGCGGAGAAGACGTTGTCCAGGCTGAGCATGGCCACGCTGTGCGGGACGTCGCCCGTGGCGGCGCCGCCGGCGACCTTGCCGTTGGGCGAGTCCGGCAGCACCTCGTCCGGGTGCGCCGCCTCGTAGGCCTCGATGCCGCGCACCAGGGCGTCGTACTCGTCGTCGCCCAGCGGCGTCGAGCCGTCGGCGTAGTAGGCCGCGGCCGCCTGCACGGCAGCAGCGACGGCATCGGCGTAGGCGCCGGGGGAAGCCAGCTGGGCAGCATCGGTCATGGGTCCATCATCGCGACCAGCACCGACACACGGATCCGCGACGGCCGACAGGTTCACGTGCGCTCCCGCCGCTGATCCTGCTGCCGTAGGCGGATGGCCGTGTGGCCGGGATCCGGGTGGTGGGCACCTTCGGATCCCGGCCACGACGGGTCGTCGGCCACGCCGCGTGACCGACCTGCTCAGCAGCCCGTTACGGGGGTGGCGGAGCTGCCGTGAACGGGATCCTAGAACTACTGACGCGGCGTGAACAGCTCTCCGAGCAGGATTGTTTCGGGCGCGAACATGCCATCCGGCGGAGCCGGCACCGTACCCCCCAGGCCGGTTCTGGTGCATCCGGTAACCGAGGACGGCTGGGCCCGCCTCCCGCCGGACCCGACCATATGACCGTCGACATCCGAGCCGGGCGAAGCGGCCGGCCCTGCGGCCGTGCACCGGCAGACACCCGCGGCCCAGCGCCGCCGGGCACAACCGCACCCCGACCTCACTGATGGCGCCCGCAACCCCGCATTTGCCCGCCACGACCGCGCAGGACGGCGGGCCGTCGCCTGAGTCGGCCGACTCGGCGAGTAACGGGGACAGGAGCCGGGCCGTGCTCACGCCCCGCGCCCCGCGCCCCGCGACCCGCGACCCGCGCCCGAGGGACGGGTGCCCGACCGGCCGAGCGCCGAACCCGTCTCCAGGGCGCGACGGCGCCTCCACCATGCCCGCAGGGCCTGCGTGATCTCCTGCGCCTCGCGGTCAAAAGCACCCGGAAGCCGCGTTCCGTAGTACTGCAGGAAAAGTCGGATGGTTGCATTTCCGCAGGTCAGGAAAACAGTCAGTGTTGCGACACCGGTGCCTGCCAGCCAGAACTGAACGGCTTGGCTTCGTCGAGGCTGTCGATGATGGTCAGCACTTCGACCACTCTTCCGTGGTGCGGGACCAAGAGCTGCGGCACCTGGTCGTCATACCAGCGAAGAGAGCCGACCGGGTCCTGGTGAGACGGCATATGCGGTAGGAGAGCATCCAACAGGGCCTGGAGTTGTTCGAGCTGATCGGGATGGATTTCCTGGCGGCCGGAAAAGGCCCAACCTCCGCTCTCGAGCCTTTCCAGGCCCGCGTACGTGATGCCACCGGTCTTCCATGCCGCGCCACGGGCCGACAGCAGCAGCCAGTCGTCAGGCGGGCACAGGACATCGTCGTAGATCGGCGCGGCTGGCCCCGCCGCCTCAGATTCCAGTCCGAGGTGTCTACGGAGTTCCGCGATCAGTTCAGCAGGCGTGTCCGGGGCCAGGTCAAAGGAGAGAGTGAGTTCGAAGCAGTCAGCCATGCGGGGAAGCATAGGCATGTCGGCTGACAGACCCTCTCAACGCGAGGTGGCTCTCGTCGCCGCCCGGGAAGCGATTACGCGCGGCGAACGCCGACGGCGGCGCCGATCACCTCCCCGGCCACACGACCAAGGCGCCGTCATGGCCCGTCGCTCCCTGCTCGCCCTCACCGCGGCCGCGCTCACCGTAGCCGCACTCACCACCGCGCCCGCCGGCACGACGCCGGCGCACGCCGACGATCTCCCCGACTCCCTCGACTGGCGCACGTCAGGAGCCGTACAACCCGTCCGCGACGAAGGCCTGTGCCCGGACAGTCAGGGATGCGCCACCGCCGCCGCCCTCGAGAGCGCCAGCGAGATCACAACGGGTCAGCACCACAACTACGTCCACGCGCCCGAGGACGGACCCGACCACGTCTCCCCCGGCCCGCAACACCCTCCCCTGCACCCTGGCGTCCCTCCTGCGCGCGGGCGGGCCCAGGCTCCCAGCGGCCGCCATCGGACGCGGGCGGAGTTGCTGAACGGTTACCGCCACAACCCGGCCGGGTCCGCCGGGATGCTCGCCTGAACCTGAAGCGAGACCCCTCCGACATCGACCGCGCCACCGCCGCCGTCACCGCTCCGAGCAAGTGGCGGGCGAAGAACCGGCACCTGATAGATCGACAGGTCGGGCCGGACGGTGTGGGAAGCGGCGGTGAACCTCGCGGCGGACCGCCGGCACCCGCGCGCCCACTGCCGCCCCGGCCGGTGGGCCGCGGTCGCGGGCAGACCGTCAGGTCAGGCCCTTCGGCCCAGAAGGAGGACGAGCAACGCCGGGACCCCGCGCAGCCGGGCGCGGGTGAGGGCGGCGATGGCGGTGAGCGCGATGGCAGTGCCGGCGGCACGGTAGCCGGCGACCGAGGTGGCCACGGCGAGGGTCGCGGGATCATGGCTGGGCATGGAGCTCTCTTCGGGCGAAGGCCCGGCCTGCACCATTGGTCGCGCGGTCCCGGTTGGGGGCCGGTGCGCGACCAGGGCGGTCGGCTGCTGCCCGGAACCCGTAGAACGCGGAGCCCGTGCCTCAGGAGCCCACAGGTTCGGAAGGCGAGCGGGCGGTGTCAGGGCCGGTCGGGTCCGCGATAGGGCAAGGTCTGGCTGTAGACGACGCTCGTGGTCGTGCTGCCGAAGCCGGCCAGTTCATCCATGAGGGTCTCCAGGTGTTCCATGGAGGTCGCGGCCACCTTCAGGGAGTAGCAGTCGTCACCCGTGGTGCGCAGGCACTCCAGGATCTCCCGGCGTTCGGCGAGCAGCCGGCGGAGCGGTTCGTGGCGGTTGCCGGAGTACTTCAGCCGGACGACGGCGAGCACGGGGTAGCCGACCTTGACCAGGTCCACCTCGGCCCGGTAGCCGGTGATGACGCCCAGCGATTCCAGGTTCCGCACCCGTTCCGTGGTCGCCGACGCACTGAGGCTCACCCGCCGGCCCAGTTCGCTGAGGGAGATCCTGGCCTCCCGTTGCAGGTGTCCGATGATTGCCCAGTCGATCTCGTCCAAGTTCACGGCCATACCGGAAATCTACCGGGAGAATCACGGGAAGATACGACTTCTGCCGGGAAGTTTCGGTTCCGGGCAGCGGGATCGCCGGGATAGCCTCGGATCATGCAACTTGGCGTCAACGTACCGAACTTCGGCCCCGGTACCGATCCCGGCGTGCTGCGCGACTGGGCGCGGACCGTGGAGGGCCTGGGCTTCGACCTCCTCATGGTGTCGGACCACGTGGCCGTCACCCCGGATGTGGCCGAGCGGTACCCGGAACCGTTCTACGAGCCGTTCACCGCGCTGTCCTGGCTGGCCGGCGTCACCACCCGGGTGCGGCTGGGCACGACCGTCCTGGTCCTGCCGTACCGGCACCCGCTGCTGCTGGCACGGATGGCCACCAACCTCGACCGCCTGAGCGGAGGGCGGCTCGTGCTCGGGGTGGGCGTCGGCTGGGCCCGGCAGGAGTTCGAGGCGCTCGGCGTGCCGTTCGCCGAGCGCGGCCGGCTGACCGACGAGAGCCTGACCGTCCTGCGGGACACCTGGCGCACCGAGGCCGACGACGCCACGATCCCGCTGTGGATCGGCGGCCACAGTGCGGCGGCGCTGCGGCGCACCGCCAGGTTCGGGGACGCCTGGCACCCGCTGCGGCTTCCGCTCACCACGATGCGCTCGGTCCTCGCGGACCACTCGCTGCCGGGGTTCGCCCCCCGCATCGCACTGCGGCTGACCACCGCCCCCGTCGACGGTCCCGACCGGCCGGCCGGCATCGGCACCGTCGAACAGGTCCTCGACGACCTCGAACAGCTCCGCCTGCTCGGCGCCCACACCGTCGTACTCGACCCCTACCACGGAGACCCGGACGAGACCCGCCGACCCCACGCGGCCTGGCAGGCACTCACCGAGGTGGCCACCCACCGGAGGACAGCACCGTGATCACCACCACCGACGAACGGCACCTGCGCCGCGCGATCGCCATCGCGGCCGCCGCCGTCGCCCAGGGCGACGCCCCGTACGGCTCCCTGCTGGTCGGCCCGGACGGCACGATCCTCGCCGAGGCCCACAACACGGTGCGCCGCGACAACGACATCACCGCCCACCCCGAACTGAAGCTGGCCCGCTGGGCGGCCCGCGAGCTCGAACCGCGCACGGCCGCCCGCACCACCCTGTACACCAGCTGCCAGCCGTGCGGCATGTGCGAAGGCGGCATCGCCCGCTCCGGCATCGGCCGGGTCGTCCACGCCCTGTCCACCGAACAACTCGTCGCACTCAACCCGCCATCGGGCGACTGGCCGGCGGTGACACAGGACGGGCCGGCCCTGCTCGACGAAGCCCGGAGCCCCATCGACACCTACTACCGACCCAACAACTGACACCACGCCCACCACCGCCACACCTGCGGCCCCGACACCTGCCCGACCCACCACACCGCACCACCACACCCCCCCCGTCCAGCGGAACCCGCCACGGCTCCGACCTGTGACTGGCGGACGCCACCGCCTGAGGCCGGCGCCGAGGCCGAGTCGGAACCCGGGTCCGGGCCGCCGCCCCGCGGACATCCCCGGGACGGGTGGTCAGTCGAGCACCTCGGTGACCAGGCCGGTGCCGAGGTGGCGGATGCTCGTACCGACGTCGCGGGTCTCGATCACCACGCTGAACGCCGTCCCCTGCTCGAAGACGGCCGGACGCTCGAGAGTGATCTCGACGGGCCGATCGAGCGCGGATGCGTCGGCGCCCTCCGGCAGGTGCACCGTCGCCTCCACCACCTGCGACCGCTGCGCGAAGCGCAGTTGGAGCGAGGTGCCGAGCGCCCTGTCCGCGCGGAGTGTCGCCCGCAGCCGGCTGTGCGGCCGAACCGTTCCCGGGGTGGCAAGGACCTGGCCGACCACGACCTGCGTACGGTTGATGTCGGGGATCAGGACCGCGATGTTCCGACCGGCTCGGGCCTCGGTCAGCTGCTTGCGCAACACCCCGAACGTGTCGGCCATGATGCGGCGAGTCGGCAGGAGGCCGACGACCTCCAGCTCGTCCCCGACCCGCACAACTCCCCGCAGGACCTCGCCAGTGACGAACGTCCCGTGGGGGTGGTACCCGAAGACGTCCTCGACCGCAATCAGGAAGGACGGCTCGGTCCCGGGCATGGCGCACTCCAGGGGAAGACGGTCGAAACGAGGTGCCGGACTGATGTTCTACCAGCCGGGCGCTGTCCCGTGCCGCTCATATCCCGTCCGCTTCGAGGCCGTAGCGGGTCCGGCGCCCCCGGATGTCTCCTTCCGGTTCATCGGCACCCGGAAGCGTCGCACCTCCTGCGGCCAGCCGCAGGCGGCCACAGCCTTTCGCACCCGCAGGCGTGCGGCCTGCTCGTGGGGTCCGGTCAAGGGCCATGGTGCCCTGATTTCTGGGCCGTTCGGGAGTTGAATGTATCGCGCGCCGGCGGCCCGCCCAGGCCGAGGCCAAGGGGATCGCCAACACTCCTCTCAGCCAGAAGGCCGACCCCGCCCTGGCGGTGCAGGAAGTCCACTTCTCGTCCATCGGGCGCAGCGACAACACGGTGATCGACAAGAAGGCCGACAAGGCGATCGTCGGCATCGCAACCAACAAGATCATCATCGTCGCCAGAGTCGACGCGAGTAAGATCCAGAACAGCGGCCACGCCCTCGTCACCCTCGCAGACCTTCACACCCACTACTCGAACGCAGGCTACTGAGCCCAGCGTCCGCGCCAGTCCACCAGGCCCCCCTGGCCGGCCGTCATCCTCGGGGTGGCCCGTCCGACAGGCCGGCAGCTGAATGACGATCCTGGCCCCGCGCTACGGCACCGATCAGGGCGGAGAGGGCGAGGGTCACCACAAGGCTTGCCACCGCCACCATGCCCACGCCGACGAGGAACAGGCCGCTGGAGTCGTCCGACCAGTCGTAGTAGGCGGCGGCGGTCAGGCCTGCCGTGGTGCCGAGCACGGCATCCGTGCCGTGGCACCGGAAAGCCGCCCAGGACACCGACGCCAGCAGGGTCAGCACCAGCCCGATCACCTGCCAGGGTTCGTACGGGCCGGTCACCGAACCGTCGGGGTGAACGTCGTAATGGTGGTCCCAGCCAAGCCAGGCGGCCCATGCCGCAGCCGAGGCGAGAAACAGCAACAGGCAGAGTACGGGATTCAGTGGCTTCAGACGCATAACCCAAACGTCCTATCCCGCCCCGGCCCGGGGCCAGAGTACGCATACTCACTCTCGTCACCCGTCGGGCGGGCTCCCGGACCGACGGGTAGCGCCTCCGCGCGGTCGTCCGGCGGCCAACGCAAGTTCGCGGGCCGCTTCGCGGGCGGGCAGGGGTTCGGGACAGTCCGGAACAGGCGTGATGGTGACGAGCAGGCCCCGGTCCTCGAGTTGCAGGGCCAGATTCAAGACCCGATCGCGGTGGAGATGACAAGCGGCACGCTCGGCGCAGTCCGTGCCGGGGAATTGCGAGCAGGGCGGCACGGTCACCGGACCTGATCGCCACGCCGATGGCGGTGGTACGCAGGTAGGTGATCGCATCAGGCAGGTGGGTGGCCAGGTGCTCGGCACGGACGCTGCAGATGCGGCCGCCGGCTGTCTCTGCGGATTCGCTGAGTGCGACACGGAGTCCGTTCGGGCACCGGGCGACGGCCAGCAGGCGGCTCAGCGCGTACGGGCGAGGGTCGGCAGCATCCAGCCGCCGAACTGACCACCCGCCACCTCACCGGCGGCACCCAGCCCACGATCCAGCTCGGCGGGCACCCGGCAGGCCTCTGGTCCGACCCCCACTCCGTCCACTGCGCCTCCGGCCTGTGGCCGCTGCTCCAGGGCAGGCCGGGAAACCCTGGTGCGCCGTAGCCGTCCCTGCAGCAGAATCAAGCCGCACGGCCGACCGGGCCGAGAGCCCGTAGTTCTGCTGTCGGCGCACCACCGGTCCGAGTTCGGTCGGGCTCCGCGGGTGTAGCTCAACCGGTCCAGAGCAACCGTCTCTGATTGCAAGCGGAAGGCTGAGGGTTCAAATCCCTCCACCCGCACTCCGGCTGCCACTGTCAGCCGGCCGCCGAGGCCCGCCCCACGCCTGGGGCGGGCCTCCGCCGCACCGGCCAGGTCTGCAGGAACCGGCCTCGCCCAGCCTCACTCGGCAACACCCCTACCGGGGTACCGGAGAATTCGACGTGCTTCGGATACGTGCCTGTTACCAGCTGTCCGGGCGGACCTGACGCCCGACCAGGTCGCCGCCGCCCCTGGAGGGGGTTGACCGCCCGCCGGGCGGTGTAGCGTGCGCAGTTTTCCGCCGGACGGCACAGCCGCGTATCGGGGCGAGACCAGAGGATGCGCGGCGGGTGGTTCCTGACACTTCGTCGATGCCGCTGTGTGATCGGCCGATCACGGGCAGGATGGTGCCCGGTAGTTGTCGACCGCAGGGGAGGAGACGGCATGGGCAAGCACGGGGGCGGTTCCGGGGACGGGAGCCCGGGGTCGCAGGACGACAGCAACTCGGGCAACAAGCACGGCGGTGGCGGCTCGGACGAGGGCGGCAACAGCTCGGACGGACAGGGCCCGGCGGACGGCCACAAGTGACCGTGACAGGCAGTGGGGCACGGACCGGCCCCGAAGGGCTGGTCCGTGCCCTCGTCACCGACGGGACGCTGACCGAGGACTGGGTGCCGGCCTTCCGGGCCGTGCCGAGGGAGGCGTTCGTCCCCGACGTCGTGTGGCCGGGCACGGCGAGCGGCGCCCGGCAGGACCCGGCCGTCGACCGGCGCACCGACCCCACCGCCTGGCGGGACGCGGTGTACCGGGACGTGCCCCTGACGTTCCAGTGGGACGACGGCGCACATCAGGGACCGAGCCAGGGCACGGTACCGAGCTCCTCGGTGTCGATGCCGCACATGGTCGCGGGGATGCTCGCCGACCTGGACGTGGCCGACGGGATACGCGTCCTGGACATCGGTACGGGCGCCGGCTGGAACGCCGGCCTGCTCACCTGGCGCCTCGGCGACGAGCACGTCGTCACCGTCGAGGTCGACCCCTACCTCGCTCAGGCCGCCCGGCAACGCCTTGCGGCCCAGGGCCTGCACCCGCACTGCGTGACCGGGGACGGCGCCGCCGGACACCCCGGCGGCGCGCCGTACGACCGCGTGATCGCGACGTTCTCCGTCACCGACGTCCCCGCGGCGTGGCTGGAGCAGACCGTTCCCGGCGGGCTGATCGTCGTACCGTGGGGCACCGAGTACGGCGGCGAGGCCGTCGCCCGCCTCACGGTCACCCCGGGCGGCACCGCCGAGGGCCGCTTCACCCGCTCGTCCGCGTTCATGCGCATGCGCTCCCAGCGCGGCGTGCGGCCGCCCTTCGACGCCTACCTGCACGGCCGGCCGTGGCCGGCCGACGGCCGACGCTCCACCACGACACTCTCCCCCGCCCACACCGGCGGCTGGATCGAGCAGTTCGTGATCGGACTGCAAGTCCCCCGCGCGTTCTGGCGCAGCGAGCGTTACGACGACGGCACCTACACCCTGTGGCTCCACGACCCCACCGACACCCGGTGCTGGGCCAGCGCCGACTGGGAGCCCGGCCGTGCCCGGTACGACGTCGTGCAGGCCGGCCCTCGCTCGCTGTGGGACGAGGTCGAGGCCGCCTGGCGCTGGTGGGACGCACGAGGCCGGCCCGGCTTCACCCGCTTCGGCCTCACCGTCGACGCCACCGGCCAACACCCCTGGCTCGACACCCCCGACCACCCACTCGACATGCCCCGGAGCTTCTAGCGCAGGGCTTCGCCAGATGTTTGCGAGCCCGCGACCTGCGCAGCAGCGGCAACGGCAGCCCTGGCAACTACGGCTGCACCCACGCCGGCAACGCCGAGGACGACTGCCGGGACGGCGGCGAAGGCAGCTACGGCAGCCACGACCAATCCGGATCCCCCATGACCCGGGCATCCAGACGAGGCCGAACCTCCCGTACGCGGGCGCCGCAGTTGCCGACCGTGGGCTTCCTCCAGCAGCGCCTCGCGGGGGCCATCCGGGCCGTTGGGCGGCGACGGGGCGGGGGTGGCAGGCACCGCCGAGGTGCCCACCGTCGGGGTGAGCGACGGCATCGCGGACCGCGATGCCGTGCCCCGGGCGCCGACGGTTGGTGTGCAGCAGGGCCGGCGCCGGGGCGGGCCGCTCCTGCAGCAGGGCCCGGCCTGCCCCGGTGTGACCGCGCACCAGCAGTCCGGCTGGCCGGTGGACGCGCTGCGCGACGCCGGCGTCGCGTGCTGCAGGGCGACGGTGAGTACCTCCCGAACGAGGCCCGCCGCGGTGACCCGACCACGTATCCGCGGCGGGTGGCTCATGAGGCCATGAGCGGATCCCCCGCCACGTAGCTGCGGCTCGGGGCCGTTCCCGCGCTTGCACCCTGATGCCGCATCCCGGCTGCAGTGACGCCGTACCGAGGTCACGCTTGGCTGGTGGCACGCGTGTGCCGGCATGTCGATGAGAGGTGGCTTGGCGATGAGGATGTTGCTGACGGTCCAGATGGACACCGAGAAGGCGAACACGGCCATCACGGGCAAGAGCCTGCCCGCGACCATGAAGACGGTCTTCGACCGAATCAAGCCGGAGGCCGCCTACTTCGGGGCACTGGACGGGCAGCGGACCGGGTACATCGTCTTCGACCTCAAGGAGCCGTTGGACATCCCGTCCATCGCCGAGCCGTTCTTCCAGGATCTCGGCGCCAAGGTGACCTTCGTCCCGGTGATGACCTTCGATGACGTCCAGGCCGGCTTGCAGAAGTTCGGATCGAGCTGAGGCCCCGAACACGGCGACAGAAGACTGTCGTCGGGATGGCCCAGGCCGGCATGTCCGGCAGAGCCATCGGCTCGGCCCCGGGCGGGGCTCGCTCAGGCCGGCGGAACTGGTCAACGAGGGCGCGGATCCTCTCCAGATCCGCGAGGCCCGCTCGCGGGTGAGCGCGGCCGCCGCGGCCGGCACCTCGTCCCGGCCGACACTGCGCGCCCCGCCTCCTCGGCCAGGAACGGCCGGTTCCCTTCCGCGACCGCGCGCTCACACCGCTCCGTCAGGCCGAGGCAGTGCGCGAAGCACGCCGCAAGCTGCCTGGCAGGAGGGCCGGGGTCGCCCGAGGGCGCGCTGCTCAGACAGCCACGCCAGGCGGGGCGCGGGCCGCAGCGCCGTGCCGGCCTGCTCCGTGTATGGTCGCTCTGGTCCAGCGGCGATGGAGCGGACAGCGGTGCGGGTGGATCAGCCGGTGTGGGCCTACCGATGTGCGTCTGGCCCGGTTCGCCCCTCGTGTTCGGCGCGTGCCGCCTCCAGGAGATTCCGCCAGGACCCCACGGTGGGCCTGCGCTTGAGCAGGGCCCGGCGTTCCCGTTCCGTCATACCGCCCCAGATGCCGTGCTCTATACGGGAGTCGAGGGCCTGGGCGAGGCATTCGGTCCGTACGGGGCATCCGGCGCATACGATCTTGGCGCGGTTCTGCCCCGCGCCGTCCGTGAACAGCTCGTCCGGATCCGCACTCAGGCACGCCCCCCGGCGGGTCCAATCGGTCTCCAGCACAACCCTGTCACCGTCCTCTCCCCTGTCTCGGCCTCGCTCTCCACCCTACGCACCGCCCGGAACGCGACAGTACGGCCCTTCGAAGCACAGCGACAGGCCGCTCTCATGCCTTTGAGTGGCTGCGGCGCAGACAGGACGCTTGAGCAGGTCCTGGCCGCTCGCAGCCCCGTCCAGACCGCCGCAGCCAATCCGCCGTGGCGGGCGACGAGGAAGCGGCACAGGTCGCGCACCTGGCGGGCCATCAACTGTGGGAAGTGGTGTGCGGCGGGCTGGGCCGCGAACAGCTCCGCCTGCCGGCCTGGATCGCATTCTGCCGACACCTGTGTGTCCAGTTCCTCCCGCCCCAGCAGCGCGTCCGCGTCCTCCTGCTGCGCGATTCGCACGGTCACCGCCACGACCAGCCTCCTCTCGCCAGAGCCGCCCAAACTTCACAGCCCGCCCAGGTTCCCGGCCCGTCGACACGCGACGGCCCCTTTCGGGCAACTGGGGCCACCCGAGTGGAGGGCCTCGGGTGCCCGATCCGCAAGGGGTACGAGCGTTCGACCCGTGCCGCTGCGTCATCCGGGTGGACGGTTGGGGGCATTCGGACACTTGCTGAACCGCTCGCCATTGAGATGCGGCCCATCGCGAAGTACCGCAGCCGGTCCATGTCATCGACTACTGTCCGCCCCTGCCGCCATCCCGGCCATCAGTGCCATGACCTCCGCGGCCGGGAACGCGCACACGCCGTCCACCGTGGCGGGCAGCCGTATCCGCTCGCCGATCAGTTCCGGCAGGCCGCACCCGGCCAGCGCGTGGCGGGTCTTCGAAGGCGGCCAAGACCACTGGGGGCAAGGATTGCACGGGAGAGATGCCTTGCTGTACTTGCCGAATGGAACGGCAGAAGTCGCATCATCCCAGGCCACAAGGCACCTCTTTGCTCCCCGGAGCTCACATTCCGAAGTAATCATCCGTTGGATCCGGGCCAAATTCAGCTCGATCGATACTATTATCCCTACTTCATTTGGGGTCTTTTTCCTGCCCGGGTATCCACTTATCTTCTTCGTTGACGCACCACTGTGGAGTGGTGGTCACCACTCGGAAGGAAAATCCATGTTTGCCAAGCGCATCTGCGTTGTCGTGGCCAGCTCTGCCCTGTTCGCCGGCCTCGGGGTCACGGCCTCGGCGCAGACCGCCAGCCGCTTCGACGACGGCAGCTTCGAGTACCCGAGGGTCACGGCCGGCACCTTCACCGAGTTTTCCGCCGGGCAGGCCATCGGTCCGTGGCAGGTCACGGCGGGGACCGTCGACCTGGTCGGCGCCGGCTACTGGCAGGCGGCGGAGGGAGACCAGTCCGTCGACCTCAACGGCACCACTCCCGGCACCGTGGCCCAGACGTTCACCACCGTCCCCGGCGTGAGCTACACCGTCACCTACGCCCTGGCCGGCAACCCCGGCGGAGGCCCGACGATCAGGACCGGCCGCGCCCTCGTCGACGGGCAGGACTTCCAGGACTTCTCCTTCGACATCACCGGCAAGTCGGCCACGAACATGGGGTACGTCGACCGGCAGTTCACCTTCCGGGCCACCAACGCCACCACCACCATCGGCTTCGCCAGCACCACGCCGAACACCTCCTACGGTCCGGTCCTCGACGACGTCCATCGAACGCTGCACGCCCTGCCCGACCTGCACCAACGGCTGACGAGCCGGGCGATACGGGGCGGGCGGTGCCGGCATGCACCGCCCGCCCCGCGATGACTCGACCTGGACCGGACGCGAACTGACGTCGGTCTGGGAGGGGCGGCGGTAGCCTTCCCGCGCCGCCGCCCGACCGCGCCGATCACGGGCCGGACCGCGGGATACTGATGGCGGCCAGGAACTGGTGTCAACTTCCCTGGTGGAGGCCCGAAGACGACCTGACCCGATGGGGGGCCGTGCCGGGAAGGCTGCACGAGAGCGGGGTTGCGTACCGATGGGGGGAAGAGCACTCAGTGGCCGAGGAGACAGGACACGCTCGTAGCGGTCCGGCCCGAGCCCGCAAATCCGTCGGACGGGCTCGACATCGGTGGTCACCGTCGTGATTGTGCGCACGAGTCGGTAGGACACCGAGCGCGGGCACGGTCGCGGAACCACGCAAGACGCTCCTGAGCGTCGCCGCGGTCGGTCCGGCGGCCACCACCTCCACACGGCTATCGTCCTCAACTCCGGTTCCAGGCCGGTCCACGACCCACGCTCTGCGTCCCGCCCCCCACGCAATCCTGCAGGACTGTGAGGAGCCGCTGATGATCGTCGCCGTCGGCCCGGTGCCGCCGAGCAGATCGAGGTCGAGATCGGCGACCTCGCCAGTTCGCGCCGCTGTGCCGTGCCCGCTGCAGGTCCAATTCACCGACGCCGACGGCACCTGCTGGTAACGCGACGACCGCAGCTGGCTCCACTGGCGGACCCCCGTCATCCGAGCAACCGCCCCGCCGGGGCCGTCGCCCGAGCGCGTCGGCCCGGTGACCCCCACGCCGCCTGCTTCCCGGCCCGCCTTGATCCCAATGACGTACCGTCACACCGACCAGCGGGCCCGGGTCCTTGGACCCGGTCGTCTAGGCTGGCGCGGTGACTGATGAGCAGGCGCGAGTACAGCCGTCGGGAGTGTGGGCCACGGCGGTGGGCGTGGCCAGGGTGCGGGCGCTGGAGACCGAGCGCGAGGACGCGCTGTTCCGCGACCCACTGGCACACGCCTTCGCCACCGCCGGCGGCCTGTGGCCCTCCTCGCCGCCGCTGCCCGATGACGAGGCCGCGCGACGCCGCCGGCTGGCCGTGTCGTTCTCCATCGTCATCAGGACGAAGTTCCTCGACGACCTGTTGCAGCAGGCCTCCGCGTCCGGGGTGCGGCAGGTCGTCCTGCTCGGCGCCGGCATGGACAGCCGGGCCTTCCGGATGGACTGGCCCGAGGGCACCCGGCTGTTCGAGGTCGACACCGCCGCGCCCCTGGACTTCAAGGCTTCAGTGCTGCGCGAGGAGCGGGCCGTCGCACGCTGCGAGCGGATCACCGTCGCGGTCGATCTGCGTGAGGACTGGCCGGCCGCCTTGGCCGCCGCAGGCCACGACCCGGCGGTGCCGACCGTGTGGATCGCCGAGGGACTGCTCATCTATCTGCCCGAGGACGCGGTGGAGCTGCTGCTGGCTCGGATCGGCGCACAGTCGGCGGCAGGCAGTCGGATGGGGCTGACCTTGGGCTCGCGCGGCGTGATCGAGCGTTTCGGCGCAGACGCCGTGCAGGGCTCGGCTGCGTCCATGTGGGTTTCGGAGATGCCCGACGACCCGGTGGACTGGCTGGCGGGGCATGGCTGGGAGGCCAGCAGCCACACTCTGCGCGAGTGCGCCTCCGCCTACGGCCGCCCGATCAGCACCCCTCCGCAGCGCGAGGAGCGGCCCGGCGGACTGATCTCGGCGGTCCGCCGGTAGGGCGGCCTCCCGCTCCTTCATCGGACGCGACATGGCCTGGATCCGACAGTCACTCAGGGAAGGTGACAGAGACACGGCCGGACAGCTCCCCGTCAGTCACCGCCGCCCCGACAGCGCGGGCCACCCGGATCGCCGCCGCCGGCCGGACGGAGCGCCCCGGCGCAGCAACAGTCCGCGGGTTGCTGTGCGGCCGCGGCTGCGGCGGACGCTCGCTAGTGCCGCATCAGGCAACGTTCGCCCCGTCGTGACGTGTTGCCCGCTTGCTGTGTCGGGCGGTACTGGACCGTCAGAATGATCACGTGGCTGAACGCGTGCAGGTCCGTGAGATCGATGACAATGAGGGCAGACGACTGCTGCGGATCATCCGCAGGGGCACCAGGTCAGTGGTGACCTGGCGGCGGGCCCAGATGGTACTCCTGTCCGCCCAGCGCATGCCCGTGGCGAAGATCGCCGAGGTGACGTTCACCAGTGCGGACCGGGTCCGTGACGTGATCCACAACTTCAACGCCGACGGCTTCGACTCGCTCTACCCGAAATACCGGGGCGGTCGGCCGAAGACATTCACACTGCCGGAGTGCCGGGAGATCAAGAAGATCGCCAAGTCCAAGCCGGCCGAGCACGGCCTGCCGCTCTCGACCTGGAGCCTGGCCAAGCTGGCCGACTTCCTGGTCGCCGAGGGGGTGGTCGACGACATCAGCCACGAGGGCCTTCGGGTTCTGCTCCGCGAGGAGGGCGTGTCGTTTCAACGCGTGAAGCCCTGGAAGACCTCGCGCGATCCGGACTACGCGGCCAGGAAGGCCCGCGTCGAGCATCTCTACCCGATCGCCGACGGCGAGGTCATCCCCGAAGAAGGCGAGCCCGAAGTCATCTTCTGCCTGGACGAGTTCGGCCCGCTCAACCTCCAGCCTCACCCCGGCCGGCAGTGGGCGGAGCGCGGCGGAAAGCACAAGGACCCCGACCGCGAAAGCCAGACCCCGGCGGCGGGCTACCTACACCCGCCCACACGGCGTCCGGCACCTGTTCGCCGCCTACGACCTCGCCAAGGACCAGCTCTACGGCCACATCAAGAAGACCAAGAACCGCTCCAAGTTCCTGGAGTTCTGCCGCTACCTCCGGTCCCTGCACCCGATGGAAGTTCGGATCGCGATCGTGCTCGACAACTACTCCCCGCACCTGACGACGAAGCGGTGCCAACGGGTCGGCACGTGGGCGGCGGCGAACAACGTGGAGATCGCCTACACCCCGACCAACAGCTCCTGGCTCAACCGGATCGAGGCCCAGTTCACCGCCCTGCGCTACTTCGCCCTCGACGGCACCGACCATCCCAGCCACAAGGCCCAGGGCAGCATGATCCGCCGCTACATCGTCTGGCGGAACAAGCACGCCGCCGACGAGCGCCTACGCGAGGTCGTCACCAGGGCAAACGTTGCCTGATACGGCACTAGAGCCTGTCTGACAAACCATCACCTTGTGTATCCACGGAGTAGGAGCATCGAGCCAGGACGACTGCGGTGTGGTAGCGGTCGGTGAGTTTGTCGATTGGGTTGCGCCGGGTCGGAGCTGCTTGAGAGCGCGGAGCACCGTTCGTGTGTTCGCGGTAGATGTGTCCGCTCGCTAACCGCTCGGAGCAGGGTTGCTACGGCCCTGCTGTTCAGGGAGATCACGTTACGGAGTCTCGGTTGGCGACTGGCGTTTCCGGGACGGCCCGTGCTCGGCGGTCAGGAATCGGCGTTGGGGGCTTGGCGGGGGGCGCGGAAGAGGCAGCCGATGGCTGCGGCGAGCACGATGACGGCGACGACGATGAGGGAAGCCGACAGCCCGCTGATGAATGCGTCCTGGACGGCCTGCGTCAGGGCGGGGCCCTGGGGGCCGGCCTGTTGGGCCACCTGCAGGCCGGCTGCTGCAGAGTCGTGGACGGAGTCGGCGGCTTGGGGCGGGAGTTGGTCGATGCTGGAGGGCAGGGCGTCGCGGTAGTGGCTGCCGTAGACGGAGCCCATGAGGGCGATGCCGATGGCGGAGCCGACTTCGCGGGTTGTGTCGTTCATCGCGGAGGCCACGCCTTGCTGACCGCGGCCAAGGGATCCGGTGATGGCGGCGGTTCCGGCGGTTCCGGCGGCTCCGGTGAGTCCGATGCCGAGGCCGCACAGGACCAGGCCGCCGAGGAAGGGCAGGTATCCGGAGTCGGCGTGGACGCGGGAGATGGCGAACAGACCGCCGCTGAGCAGGGTCAGGCCGGCGGCCATCACGGCCTTCATGCCGAGCCGGGTGACGAGGTGGGGGTGATGTGGGAGGTGGGCAGGACGACGACGGCGACGGGGACGAGGGCGACGGCGGCTTTCAGGGGGCTGTAGCCCAGGATGAGCTGGAGGTACTGCAGGCCGACGAAGAAGAACCCGAAGACGGCCATGAACTGGACCAGCACGGTGACGGCACCGGCGCGGAATCCGGGGATGCCGAACAGGTGCGGGTCGAGGAGTGGTTGGTCGTTGCGCAGCCCGAAGAAGGCGTAGGCGGCGAAGCCGACGACGGTGACGGCCAGGGCGGCGAGGACGAGGGGTTCGGTCCAGCCCTGCTCGTTGCCCTCGACGATGGCGAACACCAGGCAGCCGATGGCGACGGCGGTGCAGGTTGCGCCGATGACGTCGGGCCGGTGGGGGTGCGGGTCCTGGGTGTTGGGGGCCAGGGTTGCCGCGGCAGCGCCTGCGACCAGGGCGGTGATGGCGCTGGCGACGAAGATGGAGCACCAGGAGAACTGCTCCAGCAGGGCGCCTGCGGCGAGCATGCCGATGATGGCGCCGGCCGCGGCGAAGCCGGACCACACCGCGACGCCTTTGGCGCGCTGCTCAGGCGGGAAGGCGGCGGTGATGGTGGACAGGGTGCCGGGCATGATCATGGCCGCACCGATGCCCATGACGATCCGCCACACGATCAGATGGGTGGTGGTGTCGGAGAAGGATGCCGCGAGGGAGGCGGCGCCGAAGACGACGGTGCCGGCGACCAGGACGTGGCGTCGGCCGATGCGGTCGCCGATCGCGCCGAGGGCAGGACAAGTGCGGCAAGGGCGACGGTGTAGGCGTCGGCGATCCATGTGAGTGAGGCGTTGGTGGCGGACAGGTCCACGGCGAGGTCGGGCAGGCCCAGGTTGAGGGCCGAGACGGAGGCGACCACCAGGACGAGGGCCAGGCACATGGAGAACAGGACGCCGCGGTGGCCGGCCCGGCCTCCGGCGGCCTCCTCGGATGTCTGGAGGGGGGTGCTGGGAGAGGTCGTCATGTGGGTCACGTCCCTTGGAAGGGTGGCCGGTCGGTGGTGAGGCAGCGAGCCTCGATTTCCGATGAGAGCATCAACTTCGATGAAGTCAGGCACGACGGGGCGCGTCCTGGCCTGCTGTCACCGTTTCGGGGCGCGGGGCCCGTGGGGTTCGGGCCTGGGGCCGTGATGGCCTGGCGACGTCATGCGCCGGCGGCGGGTGCGCCGGTTCGGAAGGTGACGTTGTCGCCGGCGAGCTGGGCTTGCAGGCCGCCCGCGCCTGTCAGGAGGGCGTTGAGGTGGAGGCCCTGGGGGATGTTGTGCAGGGGGATCGGTTGGTCGAAGATCTTCGCGAGCAGTTGCGTCCCGGCGTCGGGCAGGCCGCCGGACACCGGGTGGAGGTCGGTGAAGACGATGGTGTTGGCGGCGCCTGCGGAGATCTTGGCGGTGATGGTGCTTGCCCCGACCAGGGGCAGGAGGACCTGCGCGTCGACGTAGCCGGGCCGGTCGCCGGCGGTGACGCCGAGGCCAAGGGCGCTGGAGAGGTCGTCGTAGGACAGGAAGGCGCCGGCCTTGGCGGAGTCGGCATGGGCCGCCTGCTCGTCGCCTGACTGCCGCACGCCGGTGAGGTCGAGGTCGAGGCGGGTGACGGGCAGTCGGCCGTCGGCGGGGTCGGCGGGTATGCCTTGGGCGGTGATGCCGATGTGGTTCAGGCGTCCGGCGACGGCCTGGGTCAGGACGGGGAAACCGTCGATGGTGACCTGGGGCGCCCGGGGGGTGCCGGTGGCCTGCTGGAAGGCATCGGCCGTGCGGTGCTGGACGTACTGGGCAACTGCACGGTCGGCCCCGGTCACACCGAGCGCGAGGGCAGCGAGGGCCGCCGCGGCGGCGAGGACCGGGTGGCAGCGCGCCGCTGCGAGGGACATGGCGTGCACGGGGACTCCTTGTTCTTGGCCGCTACGGCCGGTCGGCGGTGGACGCGTTGAGCACCTCCGCGTCCCGGCCCAGGGCTGTGGGCTGCTGCCTTGTGGCGGCCTCGGGCTCGGCGGACCAGTGAGGCTGCGCGGCTGTGGCCCGGGCCTTCGGGCCGGGGCGCGGTGCGATCGCGGCGCAGGCGATGGCGGCGACCGCCAGAATCGCTGCGATGACTTCCATCGACGAGGTGAAGCCGGACATGAAGGCGTCGCGGACGGCGGCGGCCAGCGCGGGCCCCTGGGCACCGAGGTGGGCCGCGACTTCGAGCCCGCCGGCGGCGGAGTGGTGCACGGTCTCGGCGGCCTGGGCGGGCAGGCGGGACAGGTCGTCGGGCAGTGCGGAGCGGTAGTGGCTGGAGAACACCGAGCCCATCAGCGCGATGCCGATCGCGGAGCCGACCTCGCGGGCGGTGTCGTTCATGGCCGAGGCCACTCCCTGACTGTCGGGGCCGAGAGAGTCGACGATGGAGCTGGTGCCGGTGGCACTGGTCAGGCCGATACCGGCCCCAGCGAGGACCAGGGCGCCGAGGAAGGGTAGGTAGCCGCTGTCGGCGTGCAGGCGGGTCAGCCAGAACATGCCGCCGGCCAGGCACAGCAGGCCCGCGGGCATGACCGCCTTGACGCCCAGGAGTGTGGCCAGCCGCGGTGTGACCACTGAGGTGGGCAGGACGACGGCCGCGACCGGTATCAGTGCGACCGCGCTGTGCAGCGGGCTGTAGCCGAGGATCAGCTGGAGGAACTGCAGACCGACGAAGAAGAACCCGAAGACGGCCATGAACTGCACCATGATCGCCAGCGTGCCCGCGCCGAAGCCGCGCAGTTTGAACAGGCGCGGGTCCAGCAGCGGGTGGCGGCTGCGCAGGCCCAGCAAAACGTACGCGGCCAACGCCACCAGGGCGACCGCGAACGCGGCGAGGACCTCCGGGCGGGTCCAGCCCCGGTCGTTGCCCTCGATGATCCCGTAGACCAGCGCCCCCACCGCCAGCGCGGTGGTCACCGACCCGGGGAAGTCGAAACGCTCCCGCACCGAGCTGCGGGTCTCCGGGGCCAGCAGCAGCGCGGCGAGCGCGCACACCAGCGCGGTGGCGGCGCTGGCCCAGAAGATCGACTTCCAGGAGAACTGCTCCAGCAGGCCGCCGGCGGCGAGCATGCCGATGATGGCCCCGGCCGCGGCGAAGCCGGACCAGATCGCGACCCCGCGGTCCTTCCGGTCCTCGGGGAGGACCGCGGTGATCGTCGACAGCGTCCCCGGCATGATCATGGCCGCGCCCAGGCCCATCACCACCCGGCACACGATCAGGTGTGAAGTGGAGGAGGAGCAGGCCGCGAGGGCCGCGGCGGCGCCGAAGACGACGTTCCCGGCGATCAGGACCTTGCGGCGCCCGATCCGGTCACCGAGCGCGCCCAGCGGCAGGACCAGCGCGGCCAGGGCCACGGTATAGCCGTCGGCGATCCAGGTCAGCGCCGAGTTGGTGGCGCCCAGTTCCACGGCGAGGTTCGGCAGCGCGAGGTTCAGCGCGGAGACCGAGGCCACGACCAGGACGAGGGACAGGCACATGGCGAAGAGCACGCCGCTCTGGCCGCCATGGCCTGTTCGGACGGGGGAGTTGCTGCTCTCGAGCATCGTCATGCCCCCATCGTAACTGATGCTCTTATCAGTTACGACCAAATCATCAGTCGCGATGTACGGGCGGGCCTGCAGGGCCGGGGGATGCAGTAGACCCCCGCGCCGTGGAACGGGGCGGGGGTCTGGGTGGGCGTGCGGCCGGCGGGCCGGGGTCAGGGGAGGTCGGGCAGGGGGTGGGTGGCGATCTCGCGGGCCTCGTCGGCGGGGAGCCCGAGCATGCGCAGGATCATCTCGGCCATGTGCTCGCCGGCCTCCGCATCGAGATCTCGCGCCGAGTTGAGCTGGAGCAGGCCGATCAGCGCGCCGCCGACCGCTGACAGGGCCACGAGCGGGTCTTCGAACGTGAAGCGGCCGGACGCCTTGCCGATTTCCAGGTCGCGCAGGGCGCGCGGCCCGAGCCCGGTGGTGGCGTTGATGTGCGGCAGGCCGCGCAGGCGCAGGATCTGGGTGATCTCGGGGTGCGAGGCGGCCAGCCGCAGGGTGAGGCGGACGCTGGCGGCGAAGACCGCGGCCGGGTCGTCGATGCCTTCGGTGACGCTGTCGAGCAGCTGGCCGTACTCCTCCAGGGCGTCGCCGACCGCGGCGTCGAAGAGGTCGTTCTTGGTCTCGAAGTGGTTGTAGAAGGTGCCGAAGCCCACGTCGGCGCGCTCGGCGATGTCCTGGATGCTGGCCGAGGTCTCGCCGGTCTCGGCGAGGATCTGCCGCGCGGCGGCGATCAGCGCCTGGCGGGTACGCGCACGGCGGCGCTCGAAGCGGTTGGCACTGGCGGGGCCGTCGGTGGTGTCGAGCTGGTTCGGCATACCGCCAGTCTAGGCACATTCAGATCTGATGACTCCATCACTTGAACCCTTGACGATCGCACGGCCAAGACTGATGCTTATATCAGTTAAGAGATTTCCATCAGAAGCATGTCCGTTTGCCATCCCTGACGGAGCCCACACATGTCGAACGAACGAGCCCGCCCGCCCGGGCCCGCCACCGCCCACCAGGACCTGCACAGCGAGCACGGGGCGCTGCGCGGGGAGCACCCGGGCCGTGCCCGGCAGCCCGTGATCAAGGTGGCGGACCTGGCCTGGCTGGAGTTCGAGAAGCCGGACCTGTCCCGCGCCGAGGTGTTCGCCCGCGACTTCGGCTTCGCCGTCGCCGCGCGCATCGGCCAGGCGCTGTACCTGCGCGGCACGCTGCCCGGTTCGGCGTGCGTGGTGCTGCGCCAGGGGCGCGCCTCCCGGTTCCTCGGGCCGGTGTTCCGGGCCGCCGAGCGTGCGGATCTGGACCGCCTGGCCCGAGCCACCGGCCGGCCGGTCCGCGACCTCGGGGACTTCGGCGGCGGGCAGGTCGTGGACCTGATTGACCCGTCCGGTTTCCCGGTCCGCGTCGTCCACGGCACCGAGCAGCTGCCGGCCCTGCCCGAACAGCCCCCGCTCCTGCTCAACTTCGGCGGCAGCCGGGCCCGGACCAACGCCACCCAGCGCCCGCCGCGCGAACCGGCCCGCATCCAGCGGCTCGGCCACCTGGTCCTGGAGACACCGAGGTTCACCCGGGCCCTGGACTGGTACCTGGAGACCCTGGGCCTGATCGTCAGCGACTTCCTGTTCCTGGACGGCCGGCGCGACCGCGGCCCCACGATGGCGTTCATCCGCTGCGACCAGGGCACCGTCCCGGTCGACCACCACACCCTCGCCATGCACCTGGGCCCGCGCACCGGCTACGTCCACTCCGCCTACCAGGTCACCGACCTCGACGCGATCGCCGCCGGCGGGCAGTACCTCGCCGAGCGCGGCTACAAGCGCAGCTGGGGCATCGGCCGGCACATCCAGGGCAGCCAGCTCTTCGACTACTGGCGCGACCCGGACAAGCTGATGGTCGAGCACTTCGCCGACGGCGACCTGTTCTCCTGCGACCTGGAACCCGGCTGGGCCCCGATGTCCGCGTCCGGCCTGGCCCAGTGGGGCCCGCCCGCCACCCGCGACTTCCTCGGCGCCAACCCCACCCCCGCCCTGATCCGCGAGGTGGTGCGCGCCCTGCGAGCCGACAACGAGATCGACCCCGGCCGTCTCCTGGGCCTGATGAAAGCGATGAACCGATGAGCGTCAACGTCCTGCGCACCACCGACGGCTGGTACGCCCTCCGCGAGCAGCGCGCCGTCCGGGTGCAGACCGCAGCCGCCACCACCGCCGAACTGCTGGCCGACCGGGGCGCCGTCACCGCCGCCGTGAACAGCACCGGCCCCGGCGTGCCGGTCGCCGACCTCGCGGTGCTCTCCCCCATCACCCCAGGGCGCCGGGTCGTCGCCCAGATGACGAACTTCGCCTCGCACGCGGCCGACGCGGGACTCGACCCGAAGAACGTCCCACTCACCTTCTTCCGCAAGGCCTCCGGGTCGATCAGCGGCCCATACGAGAACATCGTCAAGCCCGCCCACGTCCGGCTCCTCGACTACGAGGTGGAGATCGGCCTCGTCATCGGCGCACCGCTCCCGGTCGGCACCGAGGTCACCGCCGCGAACCTCGCCGACCACGTCGCCGCCCTCGTGGTCACCAACGACATCTCCGCCCGGGACCTGCAGCTGCCCAAGACCCAGTTCTACGAGGCCAAGTCCTATCCCACCTTCACCCCCACCGGACCGGTGCTGGTGCTGCTGGAGGAGGGCGACCTCGACCGGTTCGCGGAACTGCGGCTGCGCCTGTGGGTCAACGGCGAGCTGCGGCAGGACATGCCCGCCGCCGACATGATCTACCGGCCGCTCGAAGCCCTGAGGGCACTCAGCGGTTTCCAGCGGTTGGACCCCGGTGATCTGCTGCTCACCGGCACTCCGGTCGGCACCGCGCTCAGCGCGCCGCCCAAGCCGGTCGAGATCCTCGGCTCGCTGTTGCCGGCCGCGACCAAGTGGCGGCTGTTCTTCAAGGCCCAGGCCAAGAGCCCGAAGTACCTGCGGGACGGCGACCTGGTGGAGGCCGCCGTCGCCACCGACGACGGCGCTCTCGACCTCGGTCGCCAGCGCACGACGGTGAGGTACGCGCGATGACCGAGGACCTGCTGTGGCCTCGCTACTGCGGCCCCGACGACCTGGCTCCGATCGAGGCCGTCCCGCTCCAGGCACGGGGTCTGCCCGGTTCGACGTACGACCTGCTCGTGCGCGCGGCGGGCAGGTGGCCGGACCGCACCGCCCTGACGGTGCTGCCCGAGGCCGCCCGGTGGCGCGAGCCGACGCGACTGACCTTCGCCTATCTGCTGGAGCGGGTGCACCGCTACGCCAACCTGCTGCACCGACTCGGCGTGGGACGCGGCGACGCGGTGGCACTGATGGCCCCCAACTGCGCCGAACTGATCCCCGCGACACTCGCCGCGCAGCTCGCCGGCATCGCCGCGCCGCTCAACGGCTCTCTCGCCCCCGCGCACCTGGCCGAGCTGCTGCGGCGCTCCGGCGCCCGGGTCCTCGTCTCCGCGGGGCCTGAGCTGGCGCCGGACGTCTGGGCGAAGCTGCCCGAACTGGCCGAAGGGCTCGACGCGGTCCTGGTGCTTCCGCCCACGGCGGCAGCCGGCGATCCCGAACCGCTGCCGCAGATCGACGGGGTGCTCATCGCCCACCTCGCCGACCTGGCCCGGGCCGAGGACGCGTCCGCCTTCACGGGAGAACCACCCCGGCCTGGCGACCTGGCCGCGTTCTTCCACACCGGCGGCACCACCGGCACCCCGAAGCTCGCCGCACACACCCACCGAGGCGAGGTCGCCAACGCCTGGATGATCGCCGCGAACTCGCTGCTCGACAGCGACGCCGTCGTCTTCGCCGCGCTGCCGCTGTTCCACGTCAACGCCTTGGTGGTCACGCTGCTGGCGCCGCTGTTCAAGGGCCAGCAGGTGGTGTGGGCGGGCCCGCTCGGCTACCGCGAACCCGCCCTGTACGGGGAGTTCTGGTCGATCGTCGAGCACTACGGCATCGCGGCCATGAGCGCCGTGCCGACCGTCTACCAGGTGCTCGCCCAGTGCCCGGTCGGCACGGCGGACATCAGCAGCCTGCGGTACGCCATGGTCGGCGCGTCGCCGCTGCCCGAGGCCGTGCGCGCCGCATTCGAGGCCCGCACCGGGGTGACGCTGGTCGAGGGCTACGGCCTGACCGAGGCCACCTGTGCCAGCGCCCGCAGTTTCCCCGACGCGCCACGCCCCGGCGCGGTCGGGCAGCGCATGCCCTACCAGCGGGTGAAGGTCGTCCACCCGGATTCTGGGGTGGAGCTGCCCGCCGGGCAGACCGGCCTGCTGGCGATCGCCGGCCCGACCGTGTTCGCCGGCTACGTCACCGGCCGCGACTCCCGGGGCCGTCCGGTCCTCGACGGCCTCGGCAAGCTCGTGGACGGCTGGCTCGACACCGGCGACCTGGCCCGGCTCGACGCCGACGGGTTCGTCCAGCTGGCCGGCCGCGCAAAGGACCTGATCATCCGCGGCGGCCACAACATCGACCCGGCCGTCATCGAGGACGCGCTGCTCGCCCACCCGCACGTCACCGGCGCCGGCGCGGTCGGACGCCCGGACCCGCACGCGGGCGAGGTCCCGGTGGCGTACGTGACCCTCGCCCCGGACGCGGACGTGACCGAGGACGAGCTCCGCCGGTGGGCCGCCGAGCGCGTCCCGGAACGTGCGGCCGCACCGAAGTCCGTCACCGTCCTCGCCGCGCTGCCGGTGACCGATGTCGGCAAGCCCTACAAGCCCGCCTTGCGGGCCGACGCCACCCGGCTGGCTGTCGCAGAGGCCCTGGCCGGCCACGGCCGCGACGTGGAGGTCGACGCGGCGGTCGAGGACGGATCCGTCCTCGTGTCCGTCACCCCCGGTGCCGGTGACCGCGAGGCCATCAGCGCGGTCCTCGACCAGTACGCCCTGCGCTGGACGTGGTCCCAGGCGACGCCCGGCCCGGTGGAGTCATGACCGCCGACACCGTCCCGGTGGTCGTCATCGGCGCCGGCCCCACCGGGCTGACGGCGGCGACCCTGCTGGGCCAGTACGGCATCGAGACCCTCGTGCTGGACCGCTGGGAGTCGGTCTACCCGCTGCCGCGGGCGGTCCACCTCGACGACGAGGTCTACCGGCTGCTCGCCCGCCTGGGCATTGCCGAGGAGTTCGCCGCGATCTCCCGCCCCGCCCACGGCCTGCGGCTCCTGGGCCGCGACCTGCGGCTGCTGGCCGAGTTCCGGCGCGGCTCCGGCCTCGGCCGCCACGGCCACCCCGAGGCCAACATGTTCGACCAGCCCCAACTGGAGGAGCTGCTGCGCGCCAACCTCGAACGGCACCCGACCGTCACCCTGCGCGGCAACGTGGACGTCACCGCGATCGAGCAGTCCGACCGCGGCCCGGCGCGGGTACGGTTCACCGACCGGACCACCGGCGAGGCCGACACCGTGACCGCCGGGTACGTGCTCGGCTGCGACGGCGCCAACAGCCTGACCCGCAGGGCTACCGGCTCCACCATGCACGACCTGGCCTTCACCCAACGCTGGCTGGTCGTCGACATCGCCACCGACGCCGACCTGCACCAGTGGGAAGGCGTGCACCAGGTCTGCGACCCTGTGCGTGCGGCCACCTACATGCGCATCGGCGCACGCCGCCACCGCTGGGAGTTCCAGCTCCTACCCGGTGAAAGCGCCGACGACTACCACGACATGACCCGCCTGCACCCCCTCGTCCGGCCCTGGACCGGCGACCTTCCCGCAGACGCGCTGGAGATCGTGCGCACCGCCGAGTACACCTTCCGCGCCCAGATCGCCGACCGCTGGCGTGGGCAGCGCGTCTTCCTGCTCGGCGACGCCGCCCACCTCACCCCGCCCTTCATAGGACAGGGCATGGGCGCCGGCCTGCGCGACGCCGCCAACCTCACCTGGAAACTCGCCGCCGTCCTCGACGGCCACCTCCCCGAACACGTGCTGGACAGCTACGAGACCGAACGCAAACCCCACGCCCGCTCGATGATCAACCTGGCCAAGCTGGTCGGCACCGCCATGACCGCCGGCGGGCACACCGGCAGCAGGTTGCGCCGCATCCTCGCGCCCCATCTGCACCGGCTCCCAGGCCTGAGCAACCGCATCCTCGACAGCCGAACCCCGGCGCTGCACCGCTCGGCCCTGGTCGACCGCGGACGGCTCGGTCTCGGCCTCGCGGGACGCCTGTGCCCCAACGCACCGTTGCCGGACGGCCGACGCTTCGACGACCTCGCCGCAGGCCGCTACGCGCTGGTCACCTCCGCACCCGTCACCCCCGCGCTGCGCTCCGAAATCCATGACCGAGGCGGTGTCCTGGTCACCGCCTCGCCCGGCACCGCCCTGCACCGCTGGCTCGGCCAGGGCCGCACCGCAGCGGCGCTGGTCCGCCCCGACGGCACCGTCCAACGCACCGCATCCGACCCGGAGGCCCTGGGCCAGCTGCTGCCCGCATCGAGCTCCTACGGGCGCGTCCGGGGGTGATTCCGTGTCAGGGCGAGGCGAGTTGACGGACGCGGCGTGGGAGCGGATCGGGCCTCTGTTGCCGAAGCGGGGCGGCCGTGGCCGTCCATGGCGTGATCACCGCCAAGTGGTCAATGGTGTGCTGTGGCGGCGGCGGACCGGGGCTCCCTGGCGCGATCTCCCCGAACGGTACGGGCCATGGGCGACGTTGCTGGAATACCTCCAGATTCGCTACGACGCGGTGCGCCGGGTGGACTGGACCGTTTCTGTCGACTCCACCATCAACCGAGCCCACCAGCACTCGGTCGGCGCCTGCAAAAGGAGGGCCGCAGACGGGGGCACGCTGGAAGATCCAGGCCATTCGCAGATGCGCCAGGCTCTCGGCCGCTCCCGTGGAGGCCTCACCACCAAGATTCACCTCGCCGTCGACGGCCGCGGCCTTCCACTGTCCATCGTGCTCACGCCGGGCAACATCAACGACGCTACAGCTTTCAGCCAGGTCCTCGACAACATCCGCATCCCGCGTGCCGTGACGGGCCGACCTCGCACGACACCGGCACGGCTACTGGGCGACAAAGCGTATTCCAGCTGGGCGATACGCCACTTGCTGCGGCGCCGGGGCATCGCTGCCGCGATCCCCGAACGCCGCGACCAGATGGCCAACCGGCGACGTCGTGGGGACAAAGGCGGTCGCCCACCCGCCTTCGACAAGAACATCTACCGCACCCGCAACGTAGTCGAACGATGCTTCGCCCGTCTCAAGCAGTTCCGTGCCATCGCGACGAGGTTCGACAAGCTCGCCGAACGCTACCGAGCTGGGATTGTCATAGCCGCTCTGGTCTTGTGGCTGCGAGAACCCGCCGGCTGATTATTTGTCAGACAGGCTCTAGGTGTCCGTGGGCAGCACCATGACGGTCGCCGAGACTCCCACCGGCAACGCCGGCAGCAGCACCGACCACAGCCGTGCCCGCCGGCGGCGGCCGCAGTTGACGGGGACGTGCGCGGTCAGTCGGAAAACCCGAGATGCAGGATGGTGGCCCAGTTGTTGGTAACCAACAGCAGGTTGCGGCACCATATGTCGTCGCCCAGGTACGGGCCGCTGACGTCGCCGGCGCTTCGGACAGGCCCCAGATGTGCTTCGATGAGGTCGGCGACGCTATCGGCGAGTTCGCCTGCACCCCGGATTTCAGCGGGCGTGCGCACGTTGGGGTCCGAGAACCTCTGGGCAGACTGCATGAACCCGTCGATCACCTGTCGGCGGAATATGTCCCGCCAGGCCCCAGGTGAATCGAACGGGACGACCGACGTTCCTGCTTGGTGTCCACTGGCCCCCAGGTGGCACGCGGCTTGAGCGAGATCCTTCAGCCAGTCATGACCGGGTGTCACCCCAGCTACTGGGACCACATTGAACAGGCCTATGGACGACACCCCCCAGTTGCAGTCGTCGAGCAGTTCCTCGAGCGGTTCAGCTGCGGCTGACACCGTGTCTGGAGCGTCGAGTGGGTTCAGCATGGGCGTCCGGGTCCTCCGTGCGGTTCTGCGCCTCGGCCTCAGTGTGTCAGCTGAGCACGTTCATGCCGCGACGTTTTTGGGGCGTTCGACGAGGTGGGCAACGGTGATCGCGCGCCATCGGGCCTGGGCGGCCTCGACGAGCTTGAACACCATCGCGAGCGCCGATGGCGGGCCGCCGGCGCCGCGGGTGGCCATCCCATACCTACCACTCATCCCAATGCCCGAACATCATCGGCCGCCCCCTGACATCACCCGCCCTCGGGCTTCGTCCCCCGCCGCACCCCCGCGTGAACCGACCCACTGCCGGCTGCGAGCCTCCGGCCCTTCCTCTACGCGGATCATAGAAGCGACGTTGCGTCAGGCAGTTGTCGCCCGTTGATCGTCCTGCCAGTTCCGAGCCTCATCGACGGCAAACCACTCACATGCCCTGGGCTCCACCCACAGCGTCCGAGCCACCCGCGTGGACGACCGTAGACGCGCATTGACCTGCGTAGACGTCCAGGCGGCAGTCATCGCGTCCCCGGACCGTCCCCGGACAACAGGCGTCATGTGGAGTCCCAGGACTTGCTTGACGTGGTTGTCCCCGGTCCTCCTTGACGGTCGCGGGAGATTTTTGGCGGTCCGGTCACATCCTTGACGGGCTCGGCTCGTTGAACCGGCATGGGCGAGATACCGGAGCCTGTCGAGGCGGGCGATGAGGACTGGACGGTCGAGCACCGGTTCCGCGCGGTGGCGGAGGTCCTGGACGGCGCCCCGGTGGTCGAGGTCGCCCGCCGGTACGGGACCTCGCGACAGTCGCTGCACACGTGGCTGCGGAGGTTCCGCGAGGGCGGGCGGGGCGGACTGAGGGACCGGTCGCGCCGGCCGCACAACTCGCCGTCGCGGGTGCCTGTCGACGTCGAGGTTGTGGTCTGCCAGCTGCGGCAGTCCCATCCGAGGTAGGGCGCCCGCCGCATCGCCCACGAGCTGGCCGAACGCGGAATCGCGGATGCGCCTGGCCGCTCGACCGTGCACCGCATCCTGGTCCGCAACGGCCTGGTCACCCACCAGGTCCAGGTGCACCGCCGCGTCTACAAGCGGTGGCAGCGCGACGCACCCATAGATGGACCTGATGGGCGGGGTCTCCCTCGCCGATGGGCGCGAGTGCAAGCTCGTCACCGGCATCGACGACCATTCCCGCTACATTGTGATCGCCGCGGTGGTGATCCAGCGGCCCGGCCGGGCGGTCTGCCAGGTCTTCCTCGAGGCCATGCGGCGCTTCGGCGTCCCGTCGGAGGCGCTGACCGACAACGGCAAGCAGTTCACCGGCCGCTACTCCAAACCCCTGCCCGTCGAGGTCATGTTCGAGCGGGTCTGCCGGGAGAACGGCATCAACCAGCGGCTGACCAAGCCCCGATCACCGACCACGACCGGCAAGATCGAACGGTTCCACAAGACCCTGCGCCGCGAGATGCTCGACCACTCCGGCCCCTTCACCGACGCGGCCGCCGCCCAGGCCGCGATCGACGCCTGGGTCCACGCCTACAACCACACCCGACCGCACCAGTCACTCGACATGGCCACCCCGGCACAGGTCTTCCGCCCGCACGCTCTTCCGGTCGCGGTCTCGGCACCCGCTGGCGCGGTCTCACCCGCGCCGACGCCGGCCCCGACCGAGCCCGTCCGGCTGCCGGTCCTTCCGCCGCCTCGCTCGTCGGAGGAGAACGCTCCTGTCCAGGCCGTGGAGTTCGAGGGCGTGATCGGCCCCGGCCGGCACGTGATGCTGCCCCAGGGACAGAGCCTGAAGTTCAGCCCGACCCTGGCCGGCCGGACCGTCACGGTCTGGCTCAGTCACCGCACCGTCCACGTCCTGCTGGACGGACAACTGATCCGCACGCGTTCGATGACCTTCACCGACGCCGATCTGCAGTGGGTGCTCCTGCGGGGCGGTCGACTCGCGGGGCCGGAGCCCCAGGGCGGCATCAGGCCGGACAAGGCGCTGGCGCCCGCGACCGTTGTCGAGGTCGACCGGAAGGCGACGAAGGACGGTGCGGTCTCGCTCGGCCAGACGCCCGTCGCCCTCGGCTCCGACCTGGCCGGCAAGCAGGTCACGCTGCGATTCGACGGCAGCCTGATGTATGTGATCCACGCCGGAGTCCTGGTCCAGACGCTCCCAGCCCCGATCCCACTCCAGCGGCGCGCGAAACTCACCGGCGCCCGGGTCTCCACGACCCCGTTGCCGCCGCCTCCGTCCCAACCGCGGAGGGCCATCCGGCGGGTCGGAGCAGACGGCACCTTCGCAGTCGCCGGGCAGAAGCTCCGCCCCGGCGTCGCGCACGCCGGCAGACCGTCACCGTGGTCATCGAGGAGACCTGCTTCCGAGTCCTCGACGGCGACGTCGAGATCTCCACCCACCCCCGCAAAGGTGGTCCCGTCACCCGCTACGTCGCCGACTCCCGCTGACCGACAAGCATCACGTGGAACCGTCAGCCATCTTCCGAGACACCGTCAAGCAAGTCCCAGGACGGAAGCGTCAAGCATCTCCCCGGACCTCACAGACAGACAGGAAAGGGCCTGGAAGCTCTAGGCTTCCAGGCCATTTGACCTGCGACTTTAACGTCGGGACGACAGGATTTGAACCTGCAACCCCTTGACCCCCAGTTGCGAAAATATGTTCTACCGTCATATACGTGGACCCACCCGGCTCCACTTTGGCATGTAATGCCCGAATATGGCGGCCGCCTGCGTCCATCACCTTTCACCGTACTCCGCGTCACCCCGTCCCCACAGCGTCCCCGGAACTGGAGGCCCCGCTCCCGAGCCGTCCCCTAGACCCTGCGCACGATTTACCCAGTACCTCGACACCGGCTCACAGCGACAACTACCTCGCAGGAGGCCACTCGTCGAGGCACTGTCACCTTGATACTGACCAAATCGCCTCGAACGAATCGCTGAATGCCGCCAAACGAGGCGGCCTGGGAGCCGGACATCGCGGACGGCGTGCACGCGCTGCCGGAGGCTGCGAGATACGCCGCCGCATGCCAGGGTGCACACGCGCCGCTGGTGGCGGGTGGGTGGCCAAAGCGGCCAGTGGATCGGCGCCGGGTGGTGAGACCGACGCCATCGGAGATCTGAACGTCGGATCGCCCGAGCGGCTGGCCTAGGGCCTGTGTGATGTTGTGATCAGTTGAGCGGTCGCGCGAGGTCGTCTATCCAGATCATCGAGGCGCGGAGGTGGAGGCCTGCGAGGTAGCT
>NZ_JBEZIR010000085.1:0-37042 GCF_040651175.1 Kitasatospora sp. NPDC048540 | reverse complement strand
CACCCGCTGGAACAGCTCCCACAACTCGTCCGGTACCAGCCGCTCCACGATCGTCACGAGAGCAGCCTACAAGCCCAAATGAGATGGCTTCTTAGTCATGGGTTTCTCCACTGCGTCAGGGCAAGCAGTCACGGGGTGCAGCTCTTGTCACTGCCGGGCGGCCGCATGCCTGCCCCCTGCGTGTGCGCATCACCGCGGGAAGCTCGCTGACTGCTAAAATAGAAGCTACTAACTTCTACATTAGCAGTGACTTCAGGAGGATGGCATGTCGAGTCGCATGCGGCTGGAGGACCGGGAGTGTCCGCTGTCCACGACGGTGCAGCACGTCGGCGAGTGGTGGACTCTGCTGATCTTGCATGACGCCTTCGATGGCTATACGCGCTTCGACCAGTTCCAGCAGAATCTGAACATCTCCACCAGCATGCTCACCGCACGGCTGAAGACGCTCGTGACGGATGGCCTGCTGGAACGGCGGCTCTACCAGGACAAGCCGACCCGTTACGAGTACGTGCTCACCGAGCGGGGCCGATCCCTTCGGCCAGTGATCGTGGCCCTGGCCGCCTGGGGGAACCTGCACCTGGCGCCGCGGGAGCGGTCCATGATCTTGGTGGACGCCGCCAGCGGCGAGGAGGTCGAGCCGGTTCTGGTCGACGCCCGTACGGGACGAAGTCTCCACGACAGTGAGGCGTTCGTCTTCGCCGCCGGTCCGGCCGCGAGCACCGCAATGCGCTCACGGTATGCAAACCTGCGCAGCCAGCGGGCGGGTAGGGACAACGTGCAGTAGGCGTGCCCAGCTATCGCCGCCACCATCACATGCAGCGCACCGGCCTCCCTAGTCCGGCCCGCTCCCATCGTCGTCCTCGTCCAGTTTTGGCGTATCCGGGTCGCGCAGCGGGCGCAGGGCGCCAGCGGCCGGTGTCGAGGCGGTGAAGCTGTAGCGGCCGAGCAGGTTCAGGTTGCGGTGCTTGAGCGGGGACAGCCGGGCGATGTCCTCCTCCCGGATCTCGTGGCCCTCGGCCTGGAGCTGGGCGACGGCGGCGTCGATGTACGTCGTCGTCCAGAGCACGATGGCGTTGAGGACCAGGCCGAGCGCGCCGAGCTGGTCCTCCATGCCGTCGCGGTACGCCTGGTGGATGCTTCCGCGCTTGCCGTGGCACACATCGCGGGCGAGCTTGTGGCGGGACTCCTGCACGGTGAGCTGCCGGTTCATCTGCCGCCGGTAGGTGTCGTCCACCGGGTCGACCACCCGCAGCAGGTGCTCGGTCTTCGCGATCCGCCCGTACTCCGCGAACGCCGCCCCGAGCGGCGTCGGGCGCCCGTCGCGGCCGAACATCCGCAGCAGGTCGTAGGCACGGACCTGGTTGGTGACCAGAGAACCGGCGACCTTCAGCATGTCCGGCCAGTGCGTGATCACCTTGTTCAGGTTCACCCGGTTACGGGCCAGGTCCTCCACCGCGCCGTACGTTCCGGTCTCGACGCCAGGCATCGTGGCCCGCCAGAACCGCTGGTCGTCCAGGTCGCGGAAGCGGGGGCTGAAGTTGTAGCCGAGGATCTTGAACAGGCCGAACACCATGTCGGAGTACGAGGCGTTGTCGGTCGCCACCATCTCCGGCTTCACGCCGCCGTCGAGGTTCAGCAGGGCGTCCAGGATGTGCAGGGAGTCGCGCGGGGTGCCGGGCACGACCATCTGCCCGATGCCCGCGACCTGGTCGTTGACGGCGTTGAGCCAGGTGATGCCCCGCTTGAACCCGAAGTACTTCGGCGACGGGGCGGCGTTGATGGTGCGCACCGGCACCTGGAAGCGCAGCCCGTCCACGGAGGCGAGCAGCCCGTCGCCCCAGTAACGCACGATCGGGATGCCGGCCTGGGCGGCGATCAGCCGCGCGTTCGCCGCGGCGATGGTGTCGGCGCGCAGGTAGTACTGGTCGACGTGCACGAGCCGGGCCCGGGTCAGGGCCTCGTAGCCGGGGTTGACCACCGGGGCCAGGCCGATGTTGCACGCCTCGGACACCAGCAGCGCGACCACCGAGGTGGGCAGGTCCTTCATCCGGGTGGTGCCGTCGCCGAGGTGGACGAAGGCGTCGAGGAACCCGGTCCAGGCGTTCACCTCGAACAGCAGGTCCGGCAGGTCGATCTTCGGAAGCATCTTCTCGACCCGCCGGCGCAGCCATGTCAGGGACTTCGGTTCGCCAAGCGCGCCGAGCCCCGCGACGTTCAGCTTCACCCGCCCGTCGTCCTGCACCTCGATGGAAACCTTCGCCGCCGGCCCCGCCTCCTCCAGACGTTCGGCGAGCTGCTTCCATCCGGCGTCCAGGCCCCGCACCAGCTCCGCCAGGTGCTCCTGGACGGGCATGTCCAGGCTCAGGGCCGCCAGGACGTCCTCCTCAACCGAGTCCCAGTCGGGCCCGTCCAGCAGGCGGGCCCGCGGGTTGGACCAGCGGTGCGAGGGCGAGGCGAACACGTAGCGGCTGTTCAGGGCCCGGTGCAGCTGCTCCAACACGCACACCACGTACGCGTCCCGGTCCACCGCGCCCTGCGGCAGATTCGGGTTGGCGTACACCGCCTTGCGCCACGCCGACGGCACCAGCTTGTCGTCCACCTCGCGCGGCAGCAGCGGCTTGACGCCCACCTTCCGCCGCGCCAGCGCCGGAAGCCCCCGCACCCCGGCCAGGACGCGTTTCCCGGCGCTCGCCGCGTCCAGCGCCTTCGACTCACCCAGCAACGCGAGGAACGGACGCACCGTGGCGTACCGGTTCGCCAGCGCGGCCCGCATGGCGACCTCGGCCGAGTTCTCGTCCTCGGGCACCAGGGTCACCACCGTGGCCGCCGCGCTCATCACGGCGGCGCGCGGGGCGACCTCCTCCACGGCTGCCCACAGCGCGGCCACGTCCAGGTCCGCCTTCTGCTCCTCGACCAGCTCCAGCTCCTCGAACAGCACCTTCGCCGCCCGCGCGAGCAACCGTGACGCCTTCTCCAACTGCGGCAGCGTGGACAGCCGCTCCTTCTCCGTCTTGCGCTTCGCCGTGTTCAGCAGCCGGGTGGCCATGAGAACCTGGAACAGATCCAGGGCCTCGTCGATCGCCTTCGCCTCCAGGTGCCGCATCACCGCGGTGAGCATCGCCGTGCGCTTCGGCTCCTGAGCCCGCTCCAGCAGCGGCGCCTTCGACCCCAACGCGAATCGGGCCAGCGCCGCCATTCGGTTCGGCGGGATCTGCGACAGCCTCAACCTGCCGAGCCGGTACGCGCCGATCTCGTCCACCCGCTCCAGCGCACGGGCGAACGCCGTGCCCGTCGTGCGCGTCGGCGGCCGGCGCAACTGCTCCAGCTCAGAGAACCGCGAGCCCTCCGGCGTCTTCAGCGTCGCCACCAGGTCCCCGGGCAGCGCCGGGTCTGCGCGGCGGGCGGCGCCCGCGACCGTGGCGTGCAGCCGCTTCTCCGCGACCGTCCGCGCCTCCGCCACCTGCCGGGCCAACACGGATGCCCCAGGCAGCAGGACCCGGTGACGGCGCAGCCAACCCACCGCGTGGTCGAACAGCGCCTTCGGACCCTCGGCATGCGTCCACGCCCGCCCGTGCAGGAACGTACGGAACCGCCGGCCCCACTCGGCGTGCTCGTAGGGGTGGTAGCCGTAGGCGTCCCGGATCTCCCACGCGTGGTCGTACTGCGTCTGACGCCGCTCCGTGTACCGCTTCACCACCGACGGGTCCTCGATACCGAGCTGCACGGCCAGGTGCTCGACCACCGGCCACGGCACCGCGAGCGGGTCCTCCAGGAACAGCCCGACATACCGCACCGTGCACATCTGGAGCGCGAACCCGAGCCGGTGATGCTCCGTCCGCCGCAGGGCGATCAGGTCCCGGTCCACGTCGTCCAGGAAGAAGAACCGCTCCAGCTCTGGCCTCGTCGGCTCCTCGGCGAACGTCCCGTACGCCTCAGCCTTTATCTGTACGCGGTTCAGAATTGTCAGCGACGTACGGGACACGGTCTCCGGCGGGGTGTTCGCTCCCGTGCCTGACACTGCGTCGTAACCGATGTCCGTGACGCTCGTTGCTCCATCCGTGGTTCCAGTGGATGGGGAGGGCCAGGATGCACGTGCGACGGGTCGTGGGGTCCGGGATGCGCCGCGAGACGTACACCGTCGTGGACGGCGAGGGACGGGTGGTCGAGATGGTGGACGACTACCTCGCCCTGTGCACTGACCGGGAGCACTCGCCGAACACCCTCCGGGCCCGCGCTTTCGATCTGAAGACGTGGCTGGGCGGTGCACGTCCAGGACAACGAGGCCGACGCGAAGAAGCGGGCGTTCACCAAGGCCGAGCTGCACGCGTTCTTCGAGCACTGCGATGACGAGGTCGCCCGGATCCGGGCCTTCGGCCGCAAGGGCTGGCTGCCGGCGTTCCGTGACGCCACCCTGTTCAAGACCGCGTACGCCTACGGGCTGCGGCGCAACGAGACGCGGATGCTCGACGCCGACTTCGGCCGCAACCCGCACGGCGCCGAGTACGGCGAGTTCGGCCGCTGCCAGGTCCGGTTCGGCAAGGCCAAGAAGGGCTCGCCGCCCAAGCGCCGCGGCGTGCTGACCGTGTTCGGCTGGACCTCCGACGTCCTGGAGGAGTGGTTCACCGAGGTCCGCCCGCTGCTGGGCACCGACGGCAACCCGGCAGCCTGGCCGTCCGAGCGCGGGATGCGGATCGGCTGCCAGCGCATCAACTCCCGTTTCATCGCCTACCGCAAGGCTCTGGGTCTGGACGACGGGCTGGACTACCACTCCTTCCGAAGGTCCTACGTCACCCACCTGATCGAGGACGGCTGGGACCCTCGCTTTGTCCAGGAACAGGTCGGCCACGAGCACGCCAGCACCACGTCCATCTACACCTGCGTCTCCTCGGACTTCCGCACCCGCACCCTGCGCCGGCACCTGGACGCCACCGTCGCCGCCGCCCTCCAAGCCCAGAACGGAAAGCAGGCATGAAGCGCAAGGTCGGCTACACCTGGCGGTTGCGCGAGGTCATGGCCCAACATCGCATCTTCACCGCGACCGAGCTGGTGCCGCTGCTGCGCGAGCGCGGCATCGACCTGTCCGCCTCCCAGGTCCACCGCATGGTCTCCGGAACCCCGGAACGGCTATCGCTGCAGGTCCTGTCGGCGCTCTGCGACATCCTCTCCTGTACCCCGGCCGACCTGGTGGCCACCACCGCCGAGAACGCCGGGGTCCGCAAGACCGCCACCGGCGACCTGCCCACCCCGCCCGCGAACGTCGCGAAGCTGCGGCCCCGCGCGGCCCGCATCCTGCCCGACGCATGAGCCGCCCCTACGCCACCGACGAGCAGTACGAACGCTGGTTCATGGCCGAGTGCTGCCGCTGCGCCCGCCGCAGGCACAAGGCCGGCACCTGGCCGGACGGCTATGTCTGCCGGACCTGCTCGGACCGCGCGGTGCGAACGCGAGGAACGTGCCCCGGATGCGGCCAGGACCGTGCGCTTCCCGGATGTCACCCCGCCGACGGCTCCGCGATCTGCACGACCTGCGCCGGCTTCTCCCAGACCTTCGACTGCTCCCGCTGCGGCTTCGAGGGCAAACTCCTCGGCGGCCGGCTCTGCGAACGTTGCACGCTCACCGACCGGCTGACCGCCCTCCTGGATGACGGCACCGGCCGAGTCCGCCCGACGCTCACGCCCTTGCTCGACATGCTGGTGGCGATGGACGAGCCCAGAAGCGGCCTGGCTTGGCTGGCGATGCGCCAAGGCCAACCGGGAAACGCCTCGCAGCTACTGCGGCGGCTCGGGCTCGGACAGATCCCCCTGACCCACGACGCCTTCCATGAACTCCAGCCCTGGCGGGCAGCGGCCCATCTGGAAGAACTCCTGATGGCCAGCGGAGTCCTACCCGCCGTTGACAAGTACATCTGCTCCTTCCAACGATGGCTGCCCGGCCACCTGGCCAGCATCGCAGAACCCGAGCACCTGAAGACGATCAAGCCCTTCGCGACCTGGCGTGTCCTTCCCCACCTGCGGGAACGAGCCGATCGCAGTCGGATCACACCGAGCGTCCGCGGTTTCGCAGCCGAGCAGATCACCTGCGCGACGGCCTTCCTGCAGTGGCTCAGCGCCCGGAACAGTACCCTCGCGTCCCTGGGCCAGCTCGACATCGACGCCTGGTTCGCCGAGAACACCGAACGGCGCCGCACCTCCCTGAGGCCTTTCCTCAACTGGGCCATGCAGAGCCGCCGGTGCCCACGCTCCCTCTTCATCCCCGTACAGAGGATCTCCCGGCGGCCTGCCCTGAGCGAGGACGAACGCTTGGCCGCACTCGGCCGACTGCTGACCGACACAGACGCACCGATGCGCCTACGCGTCGCCGGGGTCATCGTCCTCCTCTACGCGCAACCCCTCACCCGGATCGTCCGGCTGACGATCGACGACGTGCTCCACGACGGAGAGACCGTGCTTCTCCGGCTTGGGGAACCCGCCTCACCCATCCCCTCACCGGTCGCGGCCCTGCTGCTGGCGTATATCGCGGACCGCGGCAACATGAACACCGCCACCAACCAGGCATCCCGCTGGCTCTTCCCCGGCCGCCGAGCCGGCCAGCCGGCCCGCCCCGACCACCTGTCGGCGCGCCTGGGCGAGATCGGCATCCCGGTCGCCGCCGCCCGCGGCGCCGCCGTCCGGCAGCAGCTCCTCGAACTTCCCGCCCCCGTCGTCGCGGACGCCCTCGGCTACCACGACAAGACCACCAGCCGACTCCTCCGAGAGAACGGCGGAACCTGGAGCCGATACGCCACAGGCGACCACACCCGGTCACCGGCGGGCTGGGCTCCCTTGGGAACCCATGACAGTTGAATACGCCACCACCAGTAAGTACCGAGGCAGATGTCGGTGCAGGAGCCTCGCGAGACCGGCTCAGGACGCGGACGGTGGGTTCTTTCGGAAGTAGTCCTCCAGGACTTCCTTGCCCAGTGAGGTCAGGTGAGTGACCGTGAAGCCGGTGCGTTTCGGCTCCGTCTGCTCCCACTCCACTGCCCACAGGCGGCGACTCTCGCCAGCCGCCACGTCAAGTGCTCGCCAACCGTACTGGCCACCTTGGACGATCGGTGCCTCGTTCGCGATGATCGCCAGCTTCTGCACCATGGTGATGGGGATGGTCGTCCACCACCGCGCGCCCGCCGGACGGTACGAGAACTGTTTGCGGCCGGGGGGCACATGCGGGATCAAGTACTTGCCACTGTCGGTCATGGGCTAATTCTCTCCGGGGCGCCCGGCCAAGGGGCGGCCTTTGGGCTGACTCCTGGACGGCGGTTAGCCCTGGTGGTCGGTCAGCTTGGCGGTACTCACGATGCGACTGCCCTCGTAGAGCTCAATGACCTCTCGGTAGCGGTTCTGCTCGCCGTCCAGGGTCAGCTCGCGGCGGCCCCAAGCACTGAGGTCTCGGGTGTAGTTGTCTCCTGTATCGATCTGGACGATCCAGCCGCCCTTGCCAGCGCGCTTGGTACGGAGTCGTACAGCTTCGTGTACGGTCGCCAAGTCCCCGATGGTGATCGCCCTGTCGCGCGAGCCGCAGATAGGACAGGGTGGGTTGGCGTCTTCCAGGGCCTGTCCGCAGTTGAGGCACTGCGCGAGCACCGGCTCCTCCGTCAACGGCATGACCTGCGCTCGGCTACGTACCGCCGCGAGTTTGAGCTGGCGATCGTGCTCGCGGCACACCTGCCAGGTCTCCTCGGTCTCGCCGGTAAGGGTGAGCACGGCGACGTGCGTCGCCTCGCCCTGGCAGTTGTCCATCTCGCATGCGGTCACGCCAGCGATCGTATGAGTGGTCGCCCGGGAGCCCGTTCTCGACATGCGCCTGATGCGACGGTTCAGCCAGGTGCTGGCCTCCGGGTTCAGCTGGTATGCCTTCGGGATCACCTACGGTCACCGTCGGGGTGATCCCCACGGAGAACTAGCGACAGTTGAATACGCGCGCCCACCAGTACCGAGGCCGTACTGCGCGGTTGCAGGGAGGTCGCCGCGCAGCGCCCCCGCCCGCTGCCAGTCGGCCAGCTGTCCGAGCACGCCACGCACCGGCTCGTCGGCGACGCCGGTAGGGTCGGTGCCGAACCCTCACCTCGGCAGCGGCCTCCGCCAAGGCGTCCTCGTTCGGGCAGTCGAAGGCCTCGCGCCACGGCACGGCTGCCTTGTCGTAGGCGGCCGGGACGGTGTGCAGCCCGCTGTCGAGAGCGGCGGGCGACCACGGCGGCCGGGTGTGGGGCGGGCGAACGCCGCCGGACAGCACCTTCCCGGCACCCGCCCGGCACCCGGGTTGGGCGGGGGTGCTGCTCATCCGGCCGCAGGCGCCGCGGCCGCCCGGCCGGCGTCGGTGGCGGCCTCGAGCTCGGCGGCCAGCACCTCGAGTTCGCGGGGCAGGTCGCCGAGCACGCAGGACGGGAAGGCGGCGGCGAGCGCGCAGACGGCGATTAGCGGCATCCGCTCGCCGGGGCGGAGCCCGGGCAGGGTGCCGGTTGTGTGAGAGGCGCCGAGCACCACGTCCGCCGCCAGGGTGTAGCGCAGTTCCTCGGTCAGCTGGCCGTCGCCGCCGGGGATCACCTCCTGGTGGCCGGCCCGCTCGATCGCCGCGGCCGCGTGCTCCAGGGCCTGGGCGTGGCGCTCGTCCTCCTGGCGGCCGGCCAGCTCGCGGATTCTCTGGGGCTAATCGACTGTTCGCGCAGGCTATGGCGCCGTCTGTGCAGCTCAGGGACGGTGAATGGAGACACTAGCGCCTGCAACAGGTGTGGTGCCATCACCGGTTGGAGTGAATGGAGGGTGAGCCGGCGGCCGCATCGGCCGGACCGAGTCGGTCGCTGATGTCGAGTTGCTGAGCCGGAGACAACATCGAAGATGTCTTGTAGGACGTCAGTACGAGGCTAGGTGGAAGCTCATGTCGGTTCCAGCTCTGCACGGAACGCCGGCGCACCTCCCCGAATCCTTTCGCGTGGATTCCCTTGCCGACTTCATGGATCAGTGTCGAAGTGAGTGGACTATTGAGCGCTTCGGTGCGGCCTGGATCGAATCAGTTAAAGGCAATAAGATTTCCGGTCGGCAAATCGCCCGGAGGTATCCGATATTGCTTCATTATACGAGGAGTGAGTATCGGAAGGCGATCGAGAGTGAGGGTCTCCGGGAGCGCTGCTTCTTCACGCCAACGCCATATGCAGGCTGTGCCTCGGCATGCGTGATTGGACTGCCTGCTCCCGTGGATACGGTAGTGGCAATCGACCCAACGCTTATTCCGGAGTGGTATGGGCCTGGGGTGGCGGTGCCATCTCGCCTTGCTGTCGCAGAAGATATCTGGCCGGGAGGCGCTATTGAATTCCTGTGTTTGCATAAAGTGCCAGTCGAAAGTATCAGGCATGTGGCTGATGTCCGCTCCTGTGGCGATGCGCCATGGGACTGGGTGCGGAAGCTGAGGAGCCCCTAGTGCCCTCGCTTTATGAAGTGATTGCAAAGGTGGCGTCGGATGCCGTTGTGGTTGCCGTCGCGGGCAGGTCGGACTCGCCGCTCGACACCGTCCGCGCCTGGGATGGCACGCAAGCCGTGTGGCTCGCCTATGAAACTCATCCCGAGGGGAGAGTCGAGGCTCACCTCACCGTGAGGCCTGCCGACGTCAAGATGCTCGGCATGGAGGAAAGTTCCGATGAGTTCCTCCTTGTGGTAGGCAGCAGAGCCTGGCGTGGTGACGATCATCGGGCTTTTTGGTCATCTCCCGAACGGTACTCAAGAGTAGTTGGGCGGGGCATCTCGACCGACGAGCTTTCTGCCTGGGTTTCGGAGAGCCTCGGCGATGCCTTGGGGCGGGCTTCTCGAGAACTCCGACCGCTCAGAGCTGTGGGTGGAAAGACGGCGCCGACCAAGAAGACAGCGACGCGTAAGAAAGCGGCGAAGAAAACGACGGTCGCAGCGGCCAAGGAGGCGGCGCCAGCCAAGAAGGTGGCGGCGAAGAAAACGACGGTCGCAGCGGCCAAGGAGGCGGCGCCAGCCAAGAAGGTGGCGGCGAAGAAAACGACGGTCGCAGCGGCCAAGGAGGCGGCGCCAGCCAAGAAGGTGGCGGCGAAGAAAACGACAGCTGCAGCGGCCAAGAAGGCGGCGCCGGCCAAGAAGACCACATCGAGGCGCCAAGCTGTTGCGAATTAACAGGTGCCAGTCACCCTTGTTTGTTGAGGGCTCTGGTCAGCTCGCGGTTGGCGGCCCGTGCGGCCGCCAGGTCAGTCCGAGCATCTTCCAGGCCGACAGCCAGTTCGACGTTCGCCTGCTCCAGCCTTGTGATTTTTCGTTGGAGTTCGTCGATGTCGGCGGGGGCGCCGAGGCCGGACTCGCGCCATGCCTGCTCGCCCAGCGCCTCCGAGAGGCGGTGTTCCAACTGCTGGATGCGGCTGATCAGGCGGGTGTTGCGGGCCTGGGCGTTGGCGAGATCGGCCTGGAGCGAGGCCCAGCTGACCGGTGACCTGCCGGCCGGATTCTGACTGGCGGGTTCGAGCTCGGCCGCGTGCACCAGGGCAAGCAGGTCGCGGTGCCGGTAGAGGAACGCGCGGTCCACTCCAGCCTGCCGGGCGACGGCCGACACGCTGATCGGGTCGCCGTTCTTCGTGGCGTTCTTGATCGCGGTGGCAACGCGCTGGCGGCGCCGGTCAGTGTCGGCCGAGCGGCCGTCGCGCATCGCGGGGATCACCCGTTCCTCCAGGGGCGGACGTCGGGCTCGGGCTGGCCGACCTTCGGCAGGCCGAGCATGATGGTGCGGCCGCGGCGGACCACGGCGACGGCCTCCTCGATCTGCGCCCGATCCTCGGGCGAGAGGTCGTCCAGGTCCGCCTTGACCCGGTTGACCAGCCGCCGGACCCGGCGGATTTCCTCCTCGGACGGCATGGCCTCCGAGCGAGCCCAGTCGTCGGCCTCGAATGCGGACATCAGCCTCTCCCTGCTTCGCAGCAGGTCGGCGAGGTAGCGCTCCAGGTCCGGCAGGTAGGAGATGTCGGTGCGGAAGTGGTCACAGCCGACGCAGCGGAACCGGAGCGGGCAGGCGTGGCCGCCGGCGGAGACGTTGTTCGGCTCCAGGCAGACGCCGTAGGCGGTGGCGACCTCGCCGATCGCGCGGCGCACGTGCTCGGAGTCGAGCAGGCCCTTCACCTTGCGCCAGACCCGGTTGCCGTGTCGGTCGAACTGCAGGGCTGTCACCCGGTCCACTGCCTCGCGTTTGCGTTCCTCCCTGACCCGGTAGTAGCCCTGCGTGGTCACCAACTCCCGGTGGTCCATGAGGACTTGGAGGACTTCTGGTTTGACTCCCGCGTCCGCGTGACGCTGGGCGAAGCAGTGCCGGTTGTCCACGTACTCATCAAAGTGCTCAGCCAAGTACAGATGAATGTGCTCAGTCCGCGGGCCCCGATCATGCATCTCCCTGTGAGCGATGTCGGCGCCGTGCGGTTTACTCCTTGGCGTGGACAGCGCTGATGATCTCGCCGTGAACCCCGCTGAGCCGTCGTGGGCCGAGGAGGTGGCCGCGTTGACCGGTTGGAGCGGGGACCGCTGGCTCGTCGACTGGGAGTCTGCGGAGCGGGAGCTCGGCCTTCGTCTTCCCCGGGACTACAAGCTGCTGGCTGAGACGTTTGGCGCGGGCACCTTCGACGACATCCTCAGCCTCTGCGTCCCGGGATCACATGGCCTGGACCTGATCGTTGCGGATCACGCTGATTTCTCAGCCCCCGCCCCATCCTCGGGCCCAACGGCCCGGCTCCTCGAGTGGGCGACCGCAGACGAGTGTTCGTTCTGCTGGCTCGTCGAGGATCAGGACCCGGAGAAGTGGCCGGTCTTCGCTCGCAGTGACAAATGGGACCCTTGGGAACGCTTCGACTGCTCCGCCGGGGAGTTCCTCCATCGGATGCTGAGCGACCCGCAGCACCCCTACTCCCTCGCGGAGTACTCCGAGACCCACGGGTTCACCTCCGCCACGGAGGTCGAACAGGCCAAGGAGGCCTTCGAGGACGAGTACTACCCGCATTGGTGAAGCGGGCGTCTACCTACTGTTCCTCGGTGGTCAGGCCGCCTCGGTGTCGCGTTCGATGGCGGCGAGGCGGTTCTTGAGCCGGTAGCTGGGTCCGTTGATGGAGACCACTTCGCAGTGGTGGAGGAGCCGGTCGAGGATGGCGGTGGCGAGGACCTCGTCGCCGAAGACCTGGCCCCACTCGCTGAAGGTCTTGTTCGAGGTCAGGATGATCGAGCCCTTTTCGTAGCGCTTGGAGATCACCTGGAAGACCAGGTTCGCCTCGGCGCGTTCGAGGGGCTGGTAGCCGACCTCGTCGACCACGAGGACGCTCGGCCGCAGGTAGGTGCGGAGCTTGCTGGTCAGCCGGCCTGCGGTCTCCGCTGCCTTGAGGTGGCGGACCATGTCGTCGAGGCTGGTGAAGTAGATCGAGAAGCCGGCCCGGCAGGCGGCGACCGCCAGGGCGACGGCAAGGTGGGTCTTGCCGACCCCGGGTGGCCCGAGCAGGGCGGCGTTGGCTTTGGCCTCGACGAAGGAGAGGGTGGCGAGGTCCTTGATCTTGCGGGGGTCGAGTTCGGGCTGGAACGAGAAGTCGTAGTCGTCGAGCGTCTTGTGGTGTGGCAGCTTCGACAGCCGCACGTTCTGGCGGAAGCGGCGGTCGTCGCGAACGGCGAGTTCCTCCGCCAGGACCAGGTCGAGGAACTCGAGATAGCCCATCTTCGCCTCGTCGGCCCGCTGGGCGTACTGGTTCAGGCCGTCGGCGAGGTGGGGCAGGCCGAGCTTGGCGGCCGTGGTGCGGATGCGGGTGCTGACCAGCTGGCTCAACGGGACTCCCTCGTCGTGGAGTTGGTGGTGAAGGGGCGGGTTCCGGTCAGCTCGTCATAGACCGACAGCGGCCTGCGGCCGACCTCGACATGAGCCGCGGCGGCCCGGCTCAGGAGGGCCTGCAGCGGACTGGTCTCCTCGGCCACGGAACGGTCGCGTCGGGGCCGGGGAAGGACGTCGCCCGTGGTGACGCGGCGGGTGTCGCCCTTCGGCAGACCGTCCCAGTGGCGTTCGTCGACAACGCGGGCGCCCCGGCCAACCGCCCGGGGATGGACGGCCAGAAGAGTGTTGCCGTTCGCGTCGGGGACCGTGGTGTGGAGCATGACCTGGGACTTCGTGGCCCGGATCTCGACCAGCTGGCGGGCGCGGACCTTGCGGGCCGGCACCGAGTAGAGGTTGGCGTCGAAGGCGACCAGGCAGTCCTTGCCGACATGCCGCAGGTGCCGCTGCGTGACGATGTAGGGCGTTCTCGACAGTGGCCGCAGGGCCATGTGGTCCCGGACCGCACGATTGCCGATGACTTCGCCGTGGGTGCCGTGGACGCGGGATCGCCGTAGCGGCACCCAGGCCGTGAACGCGGCGTCGAGCTCCTCGACCGAGGAGAACGCGCGGCCGGCCAGGACGTGGTCGCGGACGATGGCGACCTGCCGCTCGACCCGGCCCTTGCCCTGCGGACGGTAGGCGGCGAGCACGTCGATGTCGAAGTCGTAGTGGCCGGCGAAGGCCACCGCCTCCGGGTGGAGCGGGACCGCCTCGCCCGGGGCGACGTGCCTGCGGACCACGGTTTTGGTGCGGTCGTAGACGATGCTCATCGGCACCCCGCCGAAGTGCGCGAACGCCTGGCGGTGGCAGTCGAAGAAGGTCGCCAGGTCCTGGCTGGTGGTGAAGCAGCAGAACGGGTCACGCGAGTACGACAGCGTCATGTGGAACGAGTAGACCCGCGGGATACCGACGTGGGCGAGGATCTTTCCCTCGTCGCCCCAGTCCACCTGGGCCTGGGCGCCGGGGACCACCTCGAACCGGCGGTGCAGGCCGGCCAGCTCACCGGGGCTGATGCCGAGCTCCTCGGCGATCCGGGGCCTGGCCTCCTGCAAGTAGATCTTCACGCGCTGGTAGTTGCCCGTGAACCCGTACTCGTTGGCCAGCCGCTCGTGGACGACCGCCCCCTTGATCAGGATCTCGGACCGCAGCATCGCGTCAATCAACGGTGCGACCTCGTCCACCACCCGCTTGCGGGCCTGCCCGGTCGGCACCCGGCGGGGCGGCGCGACCGGCCCCTGCGCGGCAAGGTACTTACGGACCGTGCGGCGGTTCAGCCCGGTCTCCTTCGAGATCTCCGACAGGCTCATCGCCCCGGACTCGAAGAGACCGCGGAACCGCCGGAGTTCCAACCAGCGATGCGGATCCAAGACCATCGTCAGCCGCCCTCCGCCACCCGAACAGGCCAAGCAGCAGACTGCCGAACCGAGACTCTCCGCACCTCAGGAACTGGGCACGTTCACTCGTACGTGGCTGAGCACATTCACACGTACGCCGACACCGGTAGGCATAGAGGAAGATCTTGGACTTGTCGAAGGGCAGCATCACCAGCTTCGGCTGGCCGTGCTCCTCGACCACGACCGGGACCAAGAAGTCGGGCAGGGAAACGACCCAGGCCCGGCGAGGATCGCCGATCGTGGTGATCGACTTCTTGCCTTCCGGGTTGGCGACTGGGCTGGGCAGCAGCTTCAGCTCGGCGGCCGGGGTGTCAGGGAACCGGCGCCGAACTGCTTCCTGCTGTGCGGTGATCACGGCTGCGGTCGCCTTCGAGATGGGCAGGGTCCGGCCCAGCCAGTAGGCCTTGTGGTTGTCATAGACCAGGGTGAGCTTGCCGTCCGGGTCCTTGCGCAGGCACTCCAGCGGAAGCGTGGCGATCTCGTCCGGGCGCCGGCCGGTGTCGATCAGCAGCTCGACGGCGACCCTGACCTCGCGGCTGCTGGACTTCTCCAGTAGATCGAGGTTGTCGCAGAGCTGCCGCATCACCTCATCGGGCAGGTCCCGGCCAGCCTCGGTGTCCCCCGGCTCGTCCGGGATGTCCTGCAGGGACAGAGCGAAGCTGGCGGGCAGGCTTTCCAGGGGCTGACCCGGGCCGGTCAGGCCCAGGACCCGGACCCTGTTCATGATCTGCCGGGTGTGGCGGACGAGGTTGATCCGCGTGTAGGGGCTGATCTTGCCGGTCTCGGCCAGGAACGCGAGCCGGTTCAGGAAGTTCACCATGTCGGGGCGGTCCAGGAGAACGGGCAGGTGACCGCCGTCGGGCCGCTGCAGCCGCAGGCTCTCCGACAGTGCCACGATGCCCGCGAGCATGTTCTGCATCGCGTGGCGGACCGACTTGCCGCGTCGGCGGGGAAGCTCGTCGGCGGCCCAGACCTTCACCGCCTCGCACAGAGGTCGCGCCGGGACTCCCGCGAGGCTGGAGGCCCAGCATGTCGGGCGAAGGGCCGTGGATCTTCTGCGCCGGTGGCGGTTCCTGTGGGCGATCAGGAACCTGGAGGGGGATGCCCATCCAGCCGGCGGGCCGGATATCCTCGCCGCCGCTTTATGGAGGTGCAAAGTGGAGTTCCTGCTGGGCGTGGCTGCTTCTCTGGTTGCTGCAATTCTGCTCGCGTTCTCCGCCAGATATCTTCCCGGGCGACTCAAGGCCGTAGTGGCAGCCTTGGTGGGTCGCGCGCTGGGTTGCGGGATTGATCGTGTTTTTGAAAATGAAGACGCCGCGTCTGGCGATATTCTCTCAATGGCGGCGACATCTAAGGCGATTCGGGTCCTCAGTATTAGGGGTTTCAGGCTGACGGGCGAGGGCCGGCCGCTGAATAAGCTGCTGGATAAATCTCGCGAGTACGACAGTCTTGAGGTGATGTTAGCGGATCCGAAATCCAGTGCAGTCGTGGACCGAGCGGCAGGATTTGAGCAGCAATCTGCCATATATCCCATGGCTGCAATGTATGTTGAGGATGTTGCCAGATCCCTCGCCGTCCTGGCGGAGCATGCGAGGCATGATCCAAGAATTCGCGTTCGCATGCATAGTCAATGCCAGTCATTTCGACTGTTCATAACGGATGACTATATTTATCTCTCATTCTTTCCGAAGGGTCGTTCGGCCTCCACGAGCCCGGTCTACAGGGTTCGGAAAGCGAGCCTCCTTTATGAGGCTTTACTAAGGCACTACCTCTGGGTGCGCGACGAGCTGAGTGAAGAATACTTGCCGCAGCCTCGACGGGAGTGAATTGGTCGACCATCTGGAGTGGATGCTCGGTGGAGATCCGTAGCACCCTGGGATTTCCGTTCTGAAGCTCCGCCCATCCTCTAATTTGATGCTCGACCAGGTTTCCCGGCTCTTCTACGAGTTACTTCCCTTGCTCAGGCTGGGGTCGTGGTACGCGTTTCCAAAGCATCTAGTGCTAGACCCGCACGCATATTGCCCGCCCGGTCGATGTCTGCAGCCGGTTCAGCTGCGCTGGTTGAGAGTCCGGGTCAGATCCCGGTTCGCTGCTCGTGCAGCGTCGAGGTCTGCCCGGGTCTCCTCCAGAGCGGCGGTGAGCTGGATGTTCTGCTGTTCCAGCCGGGTGATCTGCTGCTGGAGTGCGTCGAGGTCGGCGGGGGCGCCCAGGCCGGACTCCTGCCAGGCCTGCTCGCCCAGGGCCTGTGAGAGGCGCTTCTCCAGCTGCTGGACGCGGGCGGTCAGGCGGGTGTTACGGGCCTGGGCGTTGGCGAGGTCGGCTTGAAGAGACGCGCGGCTGACCGGCGAGCCGGTGGCCGGGTCCTGGCCGGCGGGTTCGAGTTCGGCGGCGTGGACCAGGGCGAGCAGGTCGCGGTGTCGGTAGAGGAAGGTGCGGTCCACCCCGGCCTGCCGGGCGATCCCCGAGACGCTGATCGGGGTGCCGTCCTTCGTTGCCTTCTTGATCGCGTTGGCGACGCGCTGGCGCCTGCGGTCGGTGTCGGCCTGTCGGCCGTCGCGCATCGTGGGGATCACATGCTGCTCCAGGGGCGGACATCGGGCTCGGACTGGCCGATTTTTGGCAGGCCGAGCATGACGGTGCGTCCGCGGCGGACCATGGCGACCGCTTCCTCGATCTGGGCGCGGTCCTCGGAGGTGAGGTCGTTCAGATCCGCCTTGACCCGGGTGATCAGGCGCCGGACCCGGCGGATCTCCTCCTCGGACGGCATGGCCTCCGAGCGGGCCCAGTCGTCGGCCTCGAACGCGGACATGAGTCGCTCGCGGCTCCGCAGCAGGTCTGCGAGGTAGCGTTCCAGGTCGGGTAGGTAGGAGACGTCGGTGCGGAAGTGGTCGCAGCCGACACAGCGGAACCGGATTGGGCAGGCGTGGCCGCCGGCCGCGACGTTGGATGGCTCCAAGCAGATGCCGTAGGCGGTGGCGACCTCTCCGATCGCCCGGCGCACGTGTTCGGACTCCAGCAGACCCTGGGCTTTGCGCCAGACCCGGTTGCCGTGCCGGTCGAACTGTACGGCGGTCACTCGGTCGACGGCTTCGCGTCGGCGTTCCTGGCTGACCCGGTAGTAGCCCTGGGTGGTCGACATTTCGCGGTGGTCCATGAGGACCTGGAGGACGTCCGGGGCGACGCCGGCGTCCGCGTGCCGCTGGGCGTAGGTGTGGCGGTATGCGTACGGGAAGATCCGGGATTTGTCGAAGGGCACCATGCGAGTCGCCGGCTGGCCGTCGACCTCGACCGTGACGGGGATGAGGAACTCAGGCAGGGAGTCGACCCAGGCCCGATGGGGGTCGGCCATGGTACCGATCGGCTTCTTGCCTTCGGGGTTGGTGTGGTGCCCCGGCAGGAGCTTCAATTCGCTGGTCGGGGTGCCGGGGAAGCGCTTCCGGGCCCGTTCCTGCTGGTCGGTGATGACGGCTGCGGTCGTCTTGGCGATCGGCAGGCGCCGGCCCAGCCGGTAGTTCTTGTTGTTGTCGTAGAGCAGGACGAGTGTCCCGTCGGGATCCTTGTGGAGACAGTCCCACATCAGCTGGCGGATCTCGTCCGGCCTGCGGCCGGTGTCGATCAGGAGCTCAGTGGCGACGCGGACCTCGCGGTTGTTGGCCTGCTCCAGGAGATCCAGGTTGTCGCAGAGCTGGCGCATGACCTCGTCCGGGAGATCCCTACCGGCCTCGGCGTCCTCTGGTTCGTCCGGGACGTCGTGAGGACCCAGCATGAAATCCGCAGGCAGCCCTTCCAGCACCTGGCCTGCGCGGGTCAGGCCCAGGGCCCGGATCCCGTTCAGGACCAGTCGCAGGTATCGCACGGTGGCGACTCGCCCATGGGCGCTGATCCGGCCGTCCTCGGCGAGGAAGGCGAGCCGGTTGCAGAAGCTGACCATGTCCGGGCGGCCGAGAAGGGCCGGCAGGTGTCCTTCGTCGTCGCGCTGCAGCCGCAGGCTCTCCGAGAGCATCGCCACCGAGCTGATCATGGCCTGCATGGTGGTCTTCGCCTGCCTGCCCCGCCGCCGTGGAAGCGAGTCGCAGGCCCAGGCCTTCACCGCCTCGCGCAGGGGCCGCTGATGGATCTTGGTGAAGTTTAGTGTCCCGCCGTGCCCGAAGACATCCAGTTGCCAGGTGTCCTTCAGACGTTCGGTCTCCGCAGTCGCGCCGAGCCGGCCCAGGGCCTTCTGGGCGCCTTTGAGGACCGTACGAACCCGATCGCCCATCCCGGCTTCGGCCAGGTCCACCTGCGAGAGCGGCTCCAGACTCGGGGCCTGGACCGCGCGCAGCCGGTCGCAGGCCACTCGCAGCAGGTGGTCGTAGGTCTTGATGCCGTTCAGTGTGCGCACCTGCAGGCCGTAGAGGAGTTCGGCGACGAGCAGGTCGGGCAAGCCACGAAGGCTAACCTCGCGGTCAACGGCGATCGCGGACTGCGTCAGCCGCCATCGCTCCTCGTCCCCGTCGAACGATCCGATCCGCCGGGCCTCGCTGAGCCTGGCCCTGTGCGCCTTGCAGTAAGTGCCTCTGGCATCGGGGAGCACCCGGTAGCAGGCCGCGACCAGGCAGATCTGGCCGCCAGCCAGCGGGCGCACCGACGGGTGCACGAGGAACTCCTCCAGGGCCAGGTCGGGCGTCCTTCGGTGCTGGGACCTGTGGCTATTGCACAGGCCGGAGACCCTGGACACGCGTGGACGTGGGCAGTTCGGGACGAGGCAGGCTTCCTCGCCGACGCACCGCGCCCTGTGGGTTCTGACGGCGTCGATGTACGCCTCGACTGTCAGGCTGGTCTTCTTCCAGCGGTTGAAGCATCCGGTACAGAGCTTCCTGCCGGACGGCGTCCCCTTCCCACAACCCTGGACTTGGCAGTCGGGCATCCCCAGCACCGGGTGGACCTTCGGGAAGACGACCACCCGCTGGTCCCAGTCCCAGCCCACCAGCTGCAGGAAGCGATCGTCGAGCGCGCTGGTGATCTCGCGGACACGCCGGTCCTGGACATCCCGGGGCAGATGAGGCAGGGGCGTTGCCATCAGATCTCCTCCTGCCGGTGAAGAGCCCGCGGGGAGGGGACTCTCTCCACGGCCTCGCGCAGCCGTGACCGGTCCGGGATCAGGTAGGGCTGGGGCGAGGACGGGTGCTTCTGCCCGAGCAGGGCCTGCACCTCGTCCAGCGACCCTCCGGCGTCCGAGACATTGCTGCCGAAGGCGCGGCGGGCCATGTGCGGGCCCACCCTCCGCGAGAGGTTCGCGCGTTGAGCGAGGCGCTCGCAGAGCTCACCGATCGCGTCCGGCGACATCGGGGCGCCCAGCGGCGCGCGGAACAGGTTGACCAACAGGAAGTCGCTGCCGCCAGCTCCGAGCATCTCGTGGCGTTCCTCGCTGTACTGGTCGAACGCCTGGACCACGAGGAAGTCGACCGGCATGACCCACGCCTGCTTCGACTTCGACCAGGCCCGGTTGCTGTTCTCCCGCCGCTTCACATGCAGGTGCGGTCCGGGATAGTCGCAGCCCAGCGTGCGGGAGTCAGCCAGCAGGTGGCAGTCGGCGCGGCGCAGTCCGGCGGCCTGGCCACGACGTAGACCGACCCGGCCCAGCAGAAGCACGATCAGCCGGTCCCGGCTGTTGCGGCACGCCAGGAACATGGCCACCAACTCTTCGTCGGTGGCCCGGTCGACGTCCGCCTCCGGTTCCTGAAGTCGGTGGCGGGCCCGCAGCCGGTAGGAGAGGCCGCTTTCTTCCCCTTGCGCGGCCGACGGCAGGTCCCGGTTGTCGGCCAGCTCGTAGATCTGCCCCAGCACCGATCGAGGAGCCTCACCGATCGACACTGCGTGCGAGAGCAGCCCCCGCACAGCGGCCAGCACGGCGTTGATCCGCCGCTCGCCGCGCGCCGGAGCCGCTCCTGGTCCGAGCATCACTACCGCAGGGCCATTGACCGGACGGGCAGGCGAGTACTTCAGCCAGACCATGAACAGGCCCAGGTCCCGGGCCGCCGCAGGCCATTGCCGACCCGTCGCCTGGCACCACCGCAGGTAGAGCGCAGCACCGCCAGCATGGGACTTCGTCGTCAGCTCGGCTCTGCTCTGACCGAATCGTAGGTAGCGCAGCCAGTGATCGGCGGCCTGAACAACCTCCAGGTCATCGTCGACAACTGTCCAGTACCGGCTACCCGATGGCAGATCGACGGGGAATGCCCGCATGTGCAACTCCTGGATTTGACGGCTGATGCAACAACCCGCCACAGAGCCACACCCACTGAGAACGAGCCTCAAGGGACTAACGAGGCGTCCTCACACCACGTCACACCACATCGATCGGCGCCCTAGAGAACGCGCACCCACGTGGCCGCAGCCTCCCCGGCGTCGCGGCCGCGGTGGAGCGCGGCCAGCTGGACGGCGTCGAGCGCCTGGTCGTCGGACTCGGACGCGGGCTCGTCCTCGGCCCGGTCGGTCGGGGAGGGCAGCGGCAGCCAGGACAGCGGAGCGGTCGTCATACCGGTGCAACCGTCCCGTCCGGCGGGCGGTCACGGGTGCAGCAAGGCCGGCCCGCGCCGGACCTCGCCCGCGGGGCGGCCCGCCGGCGGCCCGAGTTTCGTACCGGGGCGCTTCAACCGAAGCGTCTCGCAGCGCCCGGCCGCGCCCCGGCGGGTGTCGGTGGTGTCTGGGACACTCGCGGCGTGGTGACGCCGCGCATTGAGACGCCACCAGGGTGGATCCCCGTCTGGCGTGACGTGGGATCTGTACGGTCTTCGGCTCTGTTTCCCCGGGGCGCTGGGGACGGAACCTTCGGGCCTCGTGGTCGGCCTCCGGTTCGTCGGGCGCAGGAATCGGGGCGGCGGGTTCGGGCTGAGCTGGGACCGTTACCGGTGCGGGTGGCAGTCGTTCTGGATCATGGCCGTCCGGCCGACTTCCTGAGCGAAAGTGCGACCGTCCGATGTCGACACCGTCGAAGACCAGCAACCCGCCTCGCCTGCCCTCGGACCAGTGGGAGTCCGGGGGCGGCGCCGGGCCGCTGGCCGTGCACCCGAAGGTGTTCCGTGACGAGCTGGCTGCCGCCGCCGATTGGGTCGTCGGCTACCTCGGGCAGATCACGGAGCGTCCGGTGGCCCGGCCCGTCCCATCGGCGCACCGGCAGGATCTGGCGGCCGGAGCGCTGCCGCAGGAGGGCCAGGTCCTCGGAGCCCTGCTGGAGTTCGTTGACCGGGCGATCGCGCCGTACCCGACCGGCAACGGACATCCCGCCTTCTTCGCCTGGATCAACTCACCGCCATCCCCGGCCGGGGTGATCGCCGAACTGCTGGCCACCGCCATCAACGCGACCTGCGGCATGGGCGAGCACGCGCTGATGGATCTCGAACGAGGAGTGGTGCGCGAGCTGGCCTCGCTGGCTGGCATGGCAGCGACCACCGGCGGGGTGCTGACCAGCGGCGGGTCGATGGCCAACCTGCTCTGCCTCGGCGCCGCCCGCACCTGGGTCCTGCGCTGCCAAGACGCCACCGACGGTCCCGCCTACGATCAGACCCACGCCCGCCTGACCGCCTACCACAGCGACCAGGCCCACATGTCGGTCGCCAAGGCCGCCGCCGTGATCGGTCTGCCGCCATGGCGGCTGCGCACTGTGCCCACCGCCTCGGACCAGCGCATGGACGTCAGGGCCCTGCAGGCGATGGTCGAAGCGGACCGCGCCCGTGGCCTGCTGCCGTTCTGCGTCGTGTCCAACCTCGGCAGCACCGCTTGCGGAGCCGTCGACCCGATCGAGGCGATCACCCGGGTGTGCCGCAGCCAGGGTATGTGGCACCACGGCGACGGCGCCTGGGGCGGCCTCGGCGCCCTCGTGCCCGAGCTGGCCCCGCTCTACCGGAGTGTGGCCGACCTCGACTCCCTGACGGTCGACCCGCACAAGACCCTGTCGGTACCGGTCGGCTGCGGCGCGGCCCTGGTTACCGACCCCGCCCGGTTGCGCGACGCGTTCGCTTTCCGCGCCTCCTACCTCGACGGCGACCAGGACTGGCCCTGGATGTCCGACTACACCATCGAGCTCACCCGCCCCGGCACCCGCGCCCTGACCCTGTGGGCCACCCTGCGCCAGCTCGGCCGCTCCGGAGTGACCGACCTCCTCCAGCACTACCAGAACCTCGCCGAATACCTGCGCCGGCGCATCCAGCAGCACCCCGCCATGGAGCTGTGCAACCAGGGCCCACTGCCCGTGGTCTGCTTCCGTCTGGCTGACTGCCGCGGCACAGGCCTCCCGGACACGCGAGCGGACCTTCACACGGCGGTGGCCGCACGCGTCCAGGCTCGTGGCCACGCTTATCTCGCCACCGTCTGCCACGACGGCGAAACCGTCCTGCGCGCCTGCGTCTGCAACTACCTCACCACCACCGACGACGTGGACACCCTCCTCCAAGAGGTCCAATCAGCCATCGACCACCTCCGGACCACCTGACCCGCCGGCACCCCCGAAGCCCAGCGATGGTCACGCTGCGCAATATGCCCAGGTCCGCGGCGACCGACGTGATCGTCGCCCCGGGCCTGGACCGGTACAACGCGACCGCGTCCGCCTTCTACTCGGTCGGGTAGTGCGTCATCACCATCAGTACAGGACTCCGGTCCTCAGATCCTCAAGATCCAAGTGTCTCTGGTGTCCAACAGCCGGGGTCAGGCCCCGTTCGGTGGTTGCTGGTAAGGGGTGGTGGGTCGGGGGACGAGCGGGCCCCGTGGGGCGGCGAGTGTCGGTGTTGGGGACTTGAGGTCCTGCGGGGTGTGGACTGGTGGCCAGGTGTGTCGTGCGGCGTCTCGTTGTTGGAGGAGGTGCAGGTACCACCAGGGATCGTCGGGGCGGTCGGGGGCGGTGTGAGCTTGCTCCGCTTCGACGGACACCGTCGGTGTGTTGGCCAGGCCGCCAGGGTGGTCTCGTAGTCGGCGGGACTGCGGTAGCCGAGGGTGCTGTGCAGCCTGCGTAGTTTGTACCAGCCCTCGATCCACTCGAAGATCGCGGTGCGGGTAGCCGCCCGGCTGGGCCACGGCCGTTCGCCGATCAGCTCGCGCTTCAAGGTGGCGAAGAACGACTCGGCGAACGCATTGTCCCAGCACTGTCCGGTGCGGCCGACGGACAAGCAGACACCGAACTCCGTGGCCAGATCGCCGAATTCACGACTGGTGTACCGGGCGAGTTCAACCGGTCGTTGCAACACCGGGCTGTTGTAGTGAGCGGAGCTGCTCGGTGAAGACCTCGGCCGGGGTCTTCCAGCCAAGGATCTTGCGGGGCCGGTTGTTGATCGCCAGGGCGACGGCTTCGAGGTCCCCGGCGGACCACCGGGACAGGTCCGTGCCCTTCGGGAAGTACTGACGCAGCAGCCCGTTCGTGTTCTCGTTCGTGGGTCGCTGCCAGGGCGAGTGCGGATCGGCGAAGAACACACCTTCGTCCCGGTCTCGAGTGCGAACTGGGCATGCCCGGAAAGTTCCTTCCCGCGGTCCCAGGTCACGGTTTTGCGGAGCTGCTGGGGTAGCTTCGTCATCCACTCGGTCAGAGCGGTGTTCATCGCGGCGGCACCGTAACCGCCCAACGGCGGGCCGTTCCTCACGGGTGGCACCTCGCCCCAGCCCTCCATCCTCGGCAGATGCACCAGGAGGGTGGATCGGCTGCTGCGCTCGACGAGCGTGCCGATCGCGGACCGGCCGGTCCCAATGATCAGATCGCCTTCCCAATGCCCCGGGACCGCGCGGTCCCCGGCCTCTGCAGAACGCTCGCTGAGGACGACATCCGCGGTGACATGCCCTTGAGGCTTGTTCCGTGACCTCGACCGAGGCTCTCGAAGTGCCCGCCCGGTGCCCAGGCAGGCGACCAGCTCCCGCTTGAGCGCACCACGGCCCCCGATGAACAGCGACTGGTAGATCGCCTCGTGGCTGATGCGCATGGACTCATCCTCGGGGAAGTCGGCCTTCAACCGGTGCGAGATCTGCTCCGGGCTCCATGCTGTCGCCCACCGCCTGTCCTGCCGGTGCGGCTTGTTCAGCCCCTTCCACGGAGGCGTCTGCGGCCCCGCGACGACCGTCCCGTCAGGCCGGGGAACGTTCCCCGAAAGCCTTGTCCTGCACGTACTCACGCAACCGGTCGTTGCCCAGGAGCTTCGCGCTCTTCGGACGCTTGGCCGCCTGCTGAGCCTTCCACTGGGCGACCGTCGCGCGGTACTCCTGCTTGCCGCCGCGCGTGGCGGCGTTGCGGCGCAGTTCGCGAGAGATCGTCCCGGGGTCACGCCCCAGTGCGCGGGCGATCTCGCGCACGCCCTTGCTCATCGCCCTGAGGATCGCGATCTCCTCGCGCTCCTCGAACGTGAGGTACCGGCCCGAGGGCTCGGCCAACGAGATCGGAGGCATGCCGCCAGCGTGACGAAACCACCTCGCACCCACCGGCCACGACACGCCGACCGCCAGTGACGCCTCCACCGTCGTGACCCCCGTGGCGATCAGGTGCCAGAACTGGCGTTGCACGACCCGAGAGGGATCAGGCCGTCCCGGCGAACGCATCGCCGGCCGCAACGCACGGTCAGCGCGCCACTGCCGACGCCGCCCCTCCGGAACATCCCTGGTCTTCAAACGCCAGTCCTCGGCGCTGCGCCGGTAGTCCCGCGCGCCACCGTGAGGGTCGTCGGCGGACCCGGCGGACCCGCCCGCACCGGTGGCCGGCGCATCGGCCCGACGGAGACGGTGCGGTGATCTCCGTCCTGCTGGTCGACGACGAGGCACTCGTCCGGGCTGGCTTGCGGATGCTCCTGGAGACCGCCGACGACCTGACCGTGGTCGGTGACGCCGACAGCGGCCGAACGGCCGTCGAAGCGGTGGACCGGCTGCGCCCGGACGTGGTCCTGATGGACGTACGGATGCCCGGAACCAACGGGGGAACCTGCAGCGTGGGCCGGGATGGTGCGGTGGCCGCGCGGACAGGGGACAGCCCGGCCACCGGCCGACCGCCGACGCTCAGGCCACCACCACCCAGGGCAGCCCGGGCCCGGCGAGCACCCCGCGCCGCGCCGCGTCGAGGCGGTCCCGGCGGGTCTTGACGTTGGACAGCCACACGCCGAGCTTCACCTCGCTGCCCTCCAGCGTCTCGATGCGGCCCCGGGGGACGACGATCCGCCGCTCCCGCTCCACGTACCGCTGCAGCGCCGCCACACCCCGCTCGAACGCCCCCGAGCCACCACCGGCAGCGCCCGACCCGCCGGCCGCCCACCTCGCCGTCTCCGGCAGCTGTTCGCCGACCGCGGCCACGACTTCGACGAGTACCGCCGCCTGCCTTGGAGGTGAGGCATCAAGCCGGTCATCGCCCGCCGCGGAGTACCGCACCGCTCCCGCCTGTGCACAGTCCGCCGGGTCGTCGAGCGCACCAACAGCCCGGATCCACGGCCTCCGACGGCTGCGGATCCGAACCGCCGCCTCATCGGCTTCCTCCCACGCCTACGAGGCCTCCCCCGACACACCATCTGCACGGGGCGCGGTGGAGACACCGCAGCCAGGCCCGCGCACTCCACGTCCACGATAGAAGCAGAGGTCGAATCCCGTAACCGTGATGCAGCATTAGGAAGGTGGAGCGTGCCGGCACTCCCGGGCGGGCTTCTTGACGACCGGTCGGGCTACTGCTGGACGGAGACGGCGTGCAGAACGCATTGAGGTGGGAGCGCGGGGTCCCCGCGAAGTTCGCACTGGTCGGTGACGAGGGCCAGGGCGAACTGTGGGCACTCTGCGCGGACGTCTCAGGCCTTTTCGCAGACCCCCCGGCCCCGTTCAGAGAGCGTCTGGTGTTCCACGCCATGGCACCCGCTGGCCCGTTGCCGGACCTGCCCGCCCCGGCAGACACAGCCGGGGGCGCCGTCCTGGGCGACCTGCGCCTGGACGTCTGCAATGCCGATCAGCCCGGGAGCATCACCGAATGGTGGGGGCTGTCCGACGTGGTCGTCACCGGCCGAAAACCCCCCGCACGGCCGGCTCCGTACACACCGGCCACATCGATGTCACCGTCGAAGCCACCGTGACCGAGCCGGGCTGGGGACCCGGCGCACTTCCCCCTCGGCCGCTGTTCGTTCTCCGAAACGGCAGCGACGAGGAGTTGGGGGCCTGCACCCGGATCAGCGGCCTGTTCGGGGTCCTACGCCCGGAGCCGCCCGCCGTTCCGCTGGAACTGATCGGATGCGCGCCCACCGCGCCGCTGCGCGCGGCCCTCGACGAGGACGGCACCGTCCCCCGGGTCCAGCTTTGGGCTCTCGACCGGTCGGGCCGGCCGATGTCGCGCCTCGACCTTCCGCTGCACATCACCGAAGCGAGAGCCTCCCGCGTCGACACCGGCCTCGTCGACATCACCCTGGCCGCAGGCGTGCCGGCCCCACCGCCCACGGCGGCCCGGCCGGTCTGGGATGCCTGGTACGAAGGCGCCCCGCAAACCCCCAACCTCTGGGCCGCCTACGGACCGGAAGGCAGAGCGCAGTGGCTGCGGCTCGCCTTCGACCACACGGCCGCACGCCTGACCGGGAAACCCGACGAACGCCGGCCGGACCCGTCCGGCGGCACCTTCCACCTCGACGGCAGCTTCGTCACCGACCTCCCCGGCCTCCACTGCGCGATCGGTGAGGCCGTCTCGGGCCCCGGCGGCTACTTCGGGAAGGACCTCCACGCACTCGACGACTGCCTGTACGGCGGCTTCGGCGCCACGCCTCCCTTCACCCTGGTCCTGCACCACTGGGCCGCCGCCCAGCAGGCGCTGCTCACGGAACGCTGCGCCGGTCCCGGGCAGTCCGTGTCCTCCTCCGAGAGCGTTATGGATCTGCTCGGACGCCACCGCGTCGCGGTCGTGCTGCAGGAGAGCGAGCAGATGCCACCCCGGTGAACGGGTGTCGGAAGCATCCGCGACCGTGCCGGGAGGTGGTTGGAGCGGGAGAGCCGGCGGGCCTTCGCGAGGAGGGCGTGGCTCCGGGGGGCTCGGCCTCGGCCGGCTGTGTCGCGAACGGCAGCCGGACATCCGTGTGGGCACCCAACCGATAGAACGTCGCCGACGCCGGCATCGCCACTTCGCCCGGTCCGCGCCGCCTCATCCAGGACTTCCCCCGGGTCAGCCGCCGAAGCCCCGCCACCACCACCTTGGACTGCCCCCAGGAGACGACCACGCCGCGCTGGAGCATCACCTTCGGGTGGTGTGGGTGCTGGCCAGGGCTGCGGGCAGGTGGGTGCGGTCGGGGAGGTGGAGTCGTCGGCAGGCGTTGTCGATGGCTTCTTGTACCGCGTGTTGGGTGGTCATCAGGGATTGGGCGATCTGGCGGTCGGTGTGGCCGGTGGCGGCCAGGGTGGCGACCTTGTATTCCAGCCCGGGCAGGATCGGTGTGGTGGGTGGTGGTGGTCCGGGGTCGGCGTTGATTGCGGTCAGTGCGGTGCGGGTGCGGCGGGCCAGGGCCAGGCTTCCGCATTCTTGGGCGAGGTGGTGGGCCTGGAGCAGGATCGGTCTGCCGGTGTCGGGGTGGTCGAGGTGGCAGGCGGCGGCGCCGAGCTCGTGGAGGGCGCGGGCGTGTTCGAGGCGGGCGGGGGAGCCGGCGAGGGTGTCGGCGGCCTGGTGGAGCAGGTCGAGTCCGGTGCGGCCCTGGGTGATGACGCCGAGGGTGCGCAGGCTCACGCCGATGGCTCTGGGGGTGCCCCAGGCGTGGGACAGGTCCAGTTCCTCGCGGGCCAGGGCGAGGGCCTGGTCGCGCTGGCCCAGGGCCGCGTGGGCCAGCGCGGCTTCGGATCTCCAGGCACGCGTGGCGGGGTTGCTCATCTTGACCCGCTGTTCGTGGGTCGCGCACTGCTGGAAGGTGGCCAGCGCGGCGTGGGTCTGGCCCCGGGCGGCTTGAAGCTGGCCGCCGACGAGCAGAGCCGAGCAGTCCCAGCTGTTGTCGAGCAAGTCTGCGCCGATGTAGGTGTCCATCAGCCTGGCTGCTTCGTCCAGTTCTTCCCGCTCGATCAGGGCTGTGATCGCCCGCTTGGTGAACGCCAGGGCGATCCGGTCCTTGCCTGCGGCGAAGGCGGGAAGGTCGGCCTGACTGATGGCCAGGGCGACCGGGATCTGTCCGCGGCGGTTGGCGATCATGCCGTGTCCCAGGGCGGCGAAGGTGGACAGCAACGGTGAGCCGTGGCGGGATCCGAGGTCGGCGTATTGGCCGTAGTGCACCGCTGCGTCGTCGAGCCGGTCGGTGGCCACCAGGCCGAAGCAGGCGTAGCCGAACAGCATGCTGACCGGTCCGTCGATGACGCTGCCGCCGCGCAGCGCTCGGTCTATGAGGTCATTGGTGGCCGTGGCGCTGGCCTCGCCGGACATCGCCGGGATGACCAGGGCCGCCAGGACGGTGCGTTCTGCCGGGGTGTCGCCGGGCAGGTTCAGGCGGCGCAGGCGTTCGGCCCACTGCCGGGCGTGCGCGACGGTGGCGGGGTGGCCGTAGCCGGTGAGGACCAGTTGGGCCTGCAGCCGCCACGAAAGCTCACGTCCCGGGGTGCCGGTCTGCTCCAGGTCGGTCACGGCCCGGGCGAGCACGTCGATGGCCTGGTCGTGGCGGTCTCGGAAATACAGTGCGGCGGCCAGGGTCGCAGCGGTGTGTGCGCGCTCGATCGGGTCGGTGATCGCGTCCAGGGCCCGGGTCAGGTGCGCTACCGCCGCGCCCGGGTCGGTGGCCACCTCCTGTTCGCCGAGCTCGGCGAACACCCGTGCTCGTGCGCCGGGTTCGGGGCACTCGTGGACCGCCCGGCGTAGGTAGGTGGCACTTTCCTGTGGGGCGCCCCGCCGGGTGGCGGTACGGGCGGCCTCGCGCAAGGCCTCCGCCCGCCAGGCCTCGCCGGTGGGTTCGGCCTGCAGCAGGTGCGCGGCAATCACCTCACCGGCCGCGCCGTCCTCGTACAGGATCCGGGCTGTACTGGCGTGGGCGTCTGCGAGCTGCCTGGCAGTCGTGATCGATTCGATGATCATCGTGCGGATCAGGGGGTGGGTGAAACGGACGGTGTCGGCTGCCTGCAGCACGCCGATCCGGGTCAGGGCGTCCGCGTGGTCGGCCGTCTCGGCCTGCCCCATACCGCCAAGGTCCGCGGCCAGATCCCAACGGGATCCGTCCGGCAGTGCGACCAACACCCGGGCCAGGGCCACGGTCGCCTCATTTTGACGGGTCAGGCGCTTGAGTACGGTGGTGGCCAGAACACGCCCGTGCAGGTCCGCCACTTGGTGGATGTTCTCGCCGGTCGGTTCGATGTGGTTCTCGCCCAGGGTGCGGATCAGCTCGCGTAGCAGCAGCGGATTGCCGTCGGTCGCACGCGCGCAGGCCCGGGCGAATGCCTCGTGCGCCTGCTGGCCCAGGCCGGCGCGCACCAGGCGGGCAGCGCTGTCGTGCGACAGAGCGGGTAGGTCCACCAGATGGCAGTCCGGTTGCGCCGTGATCTCATCGAGCACGGCCTCGGCGTGCGCAGGGGCGGCGGGCCGGGCGGCCATGACCAGCAGCACCGGCAGGCCCTCGAGCCGGCGGGCCAGGTAGGCAAGCCACCGCAGGGACGCAAGATCCGCCCAGTGCGCGTCGTCGACCACCAGCGCCAGGGGGCCGGTATCGGCGGCATGCACCATCAGCCAGTACAGCCCATGCATGACACCGATCTGCGCATCCGGCAGCTCCGCGACCGACCCTGGATCATCCTCGGGCGCCAGGATCCGGGTGGCCAGATGTGCCGGACCGCCAAGTAGGCGATCGCGGTCGGCCTCGCCGGCGCTGCCCAGCACCGCTTCGGCCAGCCGGCGGGCGATGGAGAAGGCGAACTCGCCCTCCAGCTCGCTGCCGCCGGCCCACACCACCTGCACACCACGCCAACGCTCCCGCTCGGCCCAGACCTTCAGCAGCGAGGTCTTGCCCATGCCGGCACCGGCCCGCACCAACGCCACCCGCCCGCGCCCGCTGCGGGCGATCGAGGCCGCCTTTTCCAGGAGCGCCAGCTGCCCGTCACGATCGAGCAGACCGGATCCAGCCGCCTTGTCATCGGCGACTTGGATCCCTGCCGGACCGGCGCGGCCGACGGCCAGCAATGCAGCGGTCTGGGGGCCAGTCAGTCCCAGCGCCGAGGCCAGCATCTGCACCGTGCGGTTCTGCGGACGCCCCCGCCGTCCCCGCTCCAGCTCCCGGATGGACCGCGCGGAGACTCCAGCAGCCGCGGCAAGTTTCTCCTGGGTCAGTCCCGCGGCCCGGCGCAAACCCCGCAGCATCCCGCCGAACGCCGTCATCCGCACACCCCCACTGTCTAGCCCCCCGCACGACCGGCATCCAGCGACGCATCACCGACAGGACATTACTAACCGGTAACCATCGGGACCCTAGCGGCAGCCGGCCCCAGCCGCCACCGCTCAATGTATGCAGGCACACAATTTCGTTCGATATTTCGTCCTGCTGTTCGTCCTGGCGTCCCGCCTGGCCTGTTGGTTTTATCTACGTACGGCGGCCGGAGGGGGTACGCGCGAACCCCCGCCTTCCAGCTGGAATCTCCACATCCCAGCCAGGTTCCTCATGCCGTCAGCTGCAGGTGCCATGTGCGACTTGGCATGTACCTGGCGACCAGGGGTCCGCTCGACTCGATTGGAGGCCACCAACCAATGATCATCCGCTTCGCCTTCCGGGAGCAGGCCACCGGCACCACCGGCCTGCCCGCCGCAGCCTGAACCCACCCTCGCCCCGGCGGCCTGACACGCCCACAACCGGCCTGCCCACCCGAGCGGTCGGCCGACCCCGGCAACGCCCACCGGATGCCGCCTGCACGCGGAACAGCGCAACCATCAACCACGAACAACAAACGAGGAGTTTCTTCACATGACGCGATCCACCTGGACAACCGGCCGTACGCGCCGCCTGAAGGCCGGCCTCGCCACGGCCGGCCTCGCCACGGCCCTGCTCACGGCGCTCCCCGCGGCCTCGGCCTCCGCCGACGACACGCCGCACCTTTGGAACAAGGGCGCAGGACTGTGCCTGAACGTCCAGGGCTACAGCTCGTCCGCCAGCGCCCGCACCGAGATCTGGAACTGCCTCGACCAGAACGCGGAGAAGTGGGTGTTCAACAGCGACGGCACGGTCCGCAACGCGCAGTCGGGCCTGTGCCTGAACGTGGCGGGCTACTCCAAGGACTGGGGCGGCCGCACCGAGATCTGGGACTGCAACGGCAACGCCGCGGAGAAGTGGCAGCTCCGGAGCGACGGAACGCTCCTCAACACGAACTCAAGCCTGTGCCTGAACGTCGTCAACAACGCGATCGGCACCAGCAGCGCCACCGAGATCTGGGGCTGTGACGGTCGCACCTCGGAGCAGTGGGTCACGTTCCAGCTGCCCGGCTGACCTGGCAGAACCGCCGGGGTCCCACTCGGTGAAGACCTGAGGTGCAGCCGCCCTCGCCGGTGAGTGAGGCGAGGGCGGCTGCACCTCGACGCTGTCCCCCGTGCTCAGCCACCCGGGAACCTTCCGCAACCGGGGTGGTGAGAGCGTGCCCGCGCCCGAGCACCATCACCCAGAAACGGCCCGGCTCGGTCCCGCAGCGCCTCTACGCCGCCCGCGACGCCGGAGCCACCCAGCCGAACAGGAACGCATCCTCGCCGAGGACCTGCGCGAGCACTACCTCCGATGCTGTCACGTTATCGAGTGCTTGATCGCCTGACGGTGCGGGGAGGCCGTGGTCGCGCCGGTTCGGGGCTTGGTTCAGGCCGCAGCGGGCAGGCCGATGCCGGCGGTGACGTGGTCCCAGACGGCGAAGCGAAGGATCATCTCGAGCCGGTGTCGGGCGGCGGTCGCCCGGTGCCGGCCAGGCCGGAAGTGCGGGCTGACACCGCTCAACGCGGACAAGATCCTCTGTGCGGCGCCGGCGGAGCGGAAGCCTTTCACGGCGCGCTCTCGCTGGCGGGCGGGCTGGTGGCTGTTCTCGGCCCGGTTGTTCAGGCCTTTGTGAGCCCGCTGCTCGACCGGGGGGCATCAGCTCGCGGCGGGCAGCGCCGCAGGAGCGGAGCTTGTCGGTGATCAGCACCCTGGGCACCGGGTCTGCTCCTTCATGAGCTTGGCCATGAAGCGCCCGGCGGCCTTGGCGTCCCGCTTGGACTGAGTTTTCGGGGTGGTTGGGGACCACGTTTCGGTGGGTCCGGGCACCAGCGAAGCCCTGCCTGCCTGCTGCCGAACCGTCAGACTCCGGGCGCCCCCGCATTCTCATCGCTCCGGCCGCCGGGCCGGCACGTCCTGACACAGACCGGAGGGCCGCTGGTGCGGTTTCACGGAGGGATGGCTGCGTGGATCCGGGCGGCTCGGTGACCGAGGGAACGCCTGCCGCGTTGTGCCGTGAGCCCGCGCTCTACCCGTCCGGCGCTGTGTGCGGGGCTGCGGTCGCGGCTGCCACCGCACAACGGTTGCTCCGGCACTGCCGTGCCCCGGGAGGTACTCGTCACTCTGGCCGCCGTGGGCGGAGCCGACCTGTGTGCCGGTGGCGCCCGGCGAGGCCCAGCAGGCTCCCCGCCCCCGGCCGTCGCCGCGATCGGAGGCGGGGTTGGCTTTCTGCTCGCCGTGCTGCTGCTCCCAAGAGCCCTGGCCGCCATGCCGGGGAGGATGGAGCAGACGGGGGACTAGGGTCCTTTTGCCATGACGACAGTCCCTCGTTCTCGATTCTCCAAGCGGCTCGGCCTAACAGAGGACGGAGACGACGCTCCCTACGAGGGAGTCCCCCGCCACCTGGCGCAGCCCCTTCGGCGCTGGCTCAAAGCCGCTTCAGCAGCGATGACGATGAGACAGAAAGGCTCTGCTTGCGCCTGCGCATCACGATGCTTCGGCGACAACCCCACGCATGTCTTGATCCTTCAGGACGGCACGGGCCTGCTGGACGTGGTGGATGCGGTCCTTGGGCACGAGGACGAGGCCATCGGCGGTGACCTCAATGCCGAACTCACCCGCATCCTCCATGAGGCCGGATCCGCATACCGCGTCAACGACGCCGGCGACTGCTTGGAGGAGCGAGTCGAGCCCACTGTCCGTGAAGCCGTACGAACGGCGATCACGGACGCCGACGCGCAAACGTCGGCAGGCTCCGCCGGTGACCACCTCTCCATGACCTGGCAGGCCGCCTACGGCATCGGGCCGGATCCGGTACGGGCGTACAGCGAGGCGATCAAGGCGGTTGAGTGTGCCGCCCACGCAGTGGTCCAGCCCAACCACGCCCGGCGACGTTGGGCACCATGCTGCGCTCCAAGCCGGAGCCGTACACCTTCGCTGTTTCCGGAGCCCAAGAGATCAGCATGGTGGAGGTAATGGTGAGCACGTTGTGGGACGGCCAGACCTCCCGACACGGTAAGCAGAAGCCCACCGTCTCCGTGACCCCAGAGGCAGCCCGTGCAACCGTGCACCTGGCAGCCACACCCGTCCAGTGGATTTACCGCCGGTGCCATCCGCCGCGTCACGTAGCTACCGTCGTGCTTGATGCCGCACCCGACCAGCAGCGGCAGCCCCCAAACTCAGCATCGGCGACCTACGCCCACTCGACGCCGTGCTCGGCGAGCTGCGCCAGCTGCCCCGTCGTCAGTTTCGCCCGGCGGGCCTTTGTATTGTTCAAGAACGCACCCAGCCCCACGAGGACGACCTCGACGCTCTCCTCCCCGCCGGGGCCGGCCACGACGACCTCCAGCGACTCGCGATGCGGGCGCGGAACACGGGCGTGGCCCTCCCGCTCGACGAACGCCGCAAGGGCCGCCAGGCCCTGCTGGAACCGGTCGGCGCGGGAGACCTTGGGCTTCGCCTCGGCCGCGGCCTTCGCGGCCACCAGCGCTGGACCCTCCTCGATGCCGATCGCGGTCAGCAGGTCCTGCTGGTCGGTCGCCAGTCCGGGCCAGCCGGCGCGTTGTGCCCGGGCCCAGCGGCCGAGCTGCTCGCCCTCGAACACGGTGTCCTCGGACAGCCGGGCCCAGTCGACCAGGCCGTCGGCCTCCTGCCACCACGACCTGGCCGTCACGTAGGCGCGCTGCCAGGTGATCGGCCAGGTGGGGCACCAGAACGGGTCGATCTCCTCCAACGCCTGCCGCCGTTTTGGCGCCAGCGCCCCCGGCTGCCCGGCTGGCACCTGGGCGGCGGCCCGCAGCTCGGCCAGCCACGTCCCGATCGCGTACCCGCCGATCGAGGCTCGCACCGGCGCAGCCAGCGACCCGCCGTGCCCTTCGCCCACACCCGCGCCCAGTCCAGGCCGCCTCGAACCGCGCGTCCGACACGGACCAGACCATCCCGAGATCGTCAAGCGTCATCACACGGTGACGCGCCAATTCACCCACCGCGTGCTCGCTCCGCCTATCTGACAACCACTTACCGAGCGGAAAACTACCCCCCTCTCCTACCACTTCAGAATAGGGAACCTGAAGCCCACCCGTCTCCGTATGCCACCGCCTGGCGTGATTGATCCCCTCACGCCAGTACTGATTCTCACCCGTCAACACCCGCGACGCGACGAACAACGCGAGCAAATTCTCGTCCACCCTGCTCTGGAACCGCACCGGCAGCACGAACGCACCCGACCTACCCTCACCATCCACGCTCCCACCAGGGCCGACAGCCGCCTCAGCGCTGCGCCCGGTGGTGCGCTTGCCGGACTTCCGCGGCACCGCCAGGGCCTCCAACACCCGGGCATCGCGCGACCTCAAAGCGGACAAAATTCGAACAAGCGGACCATAGCTGTCCGACTCCAGAATATCCCCGGGCTCCTCCCCGGGCCGGAGAAAAATGGGCACGATCAGCGAGGCGGTCTTTCCCTCCCCGGGCTTCATGCGCAGGGCCCGGCCGATGGCCTGGACGATATCGACCATGCTGCCCCTGCCCTGGAGGACGGCCGAGTCTGCATTCTGGATATCAAATCCCTCGCCCAGAACTTTGCACTGGGCCACCACCCGGTGCTTCAGCCCGTCGTCCTCTTCACCCTGCCCGAACCCTGCGATGACCTCCTTGCGGAAATCAACGACATGTTCCCCGGACAGCCACTGCGACCAGAACTCGCCCGGATATTTCCAGGGGTTTTCGAAGTTGAGCTTCTCGACGGTCTGGTTCAGTGTCTCGGAGAAGTAACGGGCCTCGATGGTGCGGTTGTGGAACGTGATGCAGCGCTCCAGACCGCGCTCCACCATCGTCTTCACGAGGCCAGCCTGGATCGCCGCGAGCCGCTCGGCCGGCACCTCGTCCTCACTGCCGTCCCGCGCCTCCCCGACACCCGGACCCCACGGCACCCCTTGCTGCGCCGCCTTGTCGCGGTGGCCGAGCGGGTCGCGCAGCTCCAGGACCACGATCTCGAACGGGGCCAGTAGTTTGCGGTCGATGGCCTCTGCCAGGCCCAGGGAGTACACGTGCGGGCCGTAGATGCGTTGGTCGTCCATGGACACCGCCAGCTCCTGGGGGAGCGGTTGCAGGGCGTTCTCACGCCGCTTCATGGCCGCCCCGGGCGGCGCCCAGATCCGCGGGGTGGCGGTCATGTAGAGCCGGCGCTCCGCCGGGATCTCGGCCTGCTCGTGGACGATGGTCCAGGTCTTCTCGACGCTGCCGGAAGACCGGTGGGCCTCATCGGCCACCAGGAGCGCCAGCGGGGGCAGCGGCTCGCCCTTCCGCTCGGCCCCGTAGGCGTAGGCGTCTGCCACCGCGCCGACCGAGGTGTAGGTGGCGAACAGGGTGGTGGGCCGGCGGCGGGCGGCCGCCCGGTCCAGCCACATGCCGATCATCAGCGGGCTGGTCGTTGCCTTCACCCCGTAGGGAAGCTCGGAGTCCATCAGCGAGCAGACGGCGTGCATGTCCCCCAAACGGCCGGCCGCCCGCCACGAGCCGATCATCTGCACCAGCAGGTCCAGCGTCGGCACAACGACCAGCACCGTCCCGTGCGGTGCCAGCTTCTGCCCGGCTGCGGCCCCGACGTACGACTTTGCCGGACCCGGTGGCCATCTGCACCGTCACCCGCAGACCACCCGGGGAAGCCGGCTGTCCCGGACGCGGCGTCAGATCCCGCACGGTCGCCTCCAAGGCCTCCTCCTGATGCCCCCGCAGCGAGATGCCAGCGGCGGCGGACTGAGCGGCCATCAGGCCCGGCTTTGCGACGCTCACGAAGACGTGTCTCCCCTCACCCATTCCCGAGCCCGCACCAGGGACCACGCGGGAAATTCTTACAGTGCCCTACTGATACATTCGACGGACCGGCCCAAGAATTAAGGCGACCGGAATACAAGTCCGATGCAAGCGGCTATCCGGTAGGATATAAGTCCTTGGTTAAAGATCCCGACAAATACACGAAATGCAGGGATGGGCACCCTACTTCCGGCGGGATTATCCGACGATCCAAGACTGATACAGGCGGGGCCGCTGCTCACCCTGCCAGGGTAGCGCACCCCGCCCCATCGAGGGAGCAGGATCCTGACCCAGCATGGACTAGACCACTCGGCGGGAGTGAAGCCGGCCCCGCACACGCCCTCGACGCGCCACCCCCACCCAGTCAGCCTGCCGTGAGATCAGCTATCCACACTGGTCAACTTTTTGATCTAGGCTCAACCATCAGGCATCGTGAAGCGAAGCGGAGCGATGCCAGCCCGAGCGCGGAGCGCCGGGCTTACCCGGGCGAAGCCCGGGTAAGGACACGCGGAGCGTCGACGGGGGCGAGGGTGACGGCGGGGCGGCCACCCTTGCCGAGCGGGACGGCGGCCTGGGCCTGGCCGGACTCGCCGAGGACGAGTGAGG
>NZ_JBEZIR010000084.1:0-37593 GCF_040651175.1 Kitasatospora sp. NPDC048540 | reverse complement strand
GCCGGTTCGGCCCGCGACGGCTTCTTCGGCACCCTGGCCCTGCTGGCCGCCGCCGCGCTGGCCGTGCTGTTCGCCGTCCGGCCGCCGGTCGGCGGACCCTGGCCCTGTCCGAATGTCGGCGATCCAGGCCAGGCACTCCTCGCGGGTGCCGCGGGTGCCCTCGGGCTGCCAGCCGGCCGGGGGTTCGCGGTGGGCGGGCCAGACCGAGTACTGCTCCTCGTCGTTGATGACAACGGCGAACATGGTGCGCTCCTAGGGTGGTCAGGGGTAGTCAGGGGTGGTCAGGCGAGGCGGTCGGTGGCCTCGGCGTCGGTCAGGGCGTCGATCTCGGCGATCAGCCGGGCCTCGACCCGTTCGGCGAGGTCCGCGAGTACGGGATGTTCGAAGACCTCGCGGATGGTGAGGTCCAGCCCGGCGAGCGAGCGGATCCGGGCGGCGACCCGGGTGACCCGCAGGGAGTCACCGCCGAGCGCGAAGAAGTCGTCCAGGGCCCCGGCCTTGTCGATGCCGAGTACGTCCGCCCAGATCTCGGCGACCAGCAGTTCGGCGTCGGTGCGCGGCGCCAGGTACTCGTGCCCGCCGCCCCCGGCGGCGCCGGTGCCGGGCCCGGGGTCGGGCAGGGCGGACAGGTCCGGCCTGCCGTTCACGGTGAGCGGGATCCGGTCGAGCAGGGTGATCCTCGCGGGCACCATGAAGGCCGGCAGCCGTTCGGCCAGGTGGGCCAGCAGTGCGGGCTCGGCGGGTGCCGCGCCGGGGGCGGGGACGGGCGCGGGGACGGCGTAGCCGAGCAGCCGGCCGTCCCGGACGAGGACCAGGGCGTGGGCGACCGCGGGGTGGGCGGTGAGCGCGGCCTCGACCTCGCCGGGCTCGATCCGGTACCCGCGCAGTTTGACCTGGGTGTCGGTGCGCCCGAGGAACTCCAGTGCGCCGTCGGCCCGGCGGCGGACCCGGTCGCCGGTGCGGTACATCCGGGCTCCGGGCTCGGGTGCGTACGGGTCGGGCAGGAAGCGGTCGGCGGTCAGGTCGGGGCGGCCCGTGTAGCCGCGGGCCAGTCCGGCGCCGGCCAGGAAGAGTTCGCCCTCGCCGCCGTCGGGGACCAGCCCGTACTGCCGGTCGAGGACGTGGCAGCGCACCCCGGGCAGCGGGTGCCCGATCGGCGGCCGGGCGGCCGGGTCCGCCGCCGGGTCCGGGTCCGGTGCGGTCAGGTCGGCGCTGGTGGCGATGACGGTGGCCTCGGTCGGGCCGTAGGTGTTGACCAGCCGGATCCGGCCGCCGTGCCGGGCGTGCCAGCGGGCCAGTGGGCCCGCCTCCACGGCGGAGCCGCCGAGCACTACCAGGCGCAGCCGCTGCGGCCAGTCGAACTCCTCCTCCAGCAGGACGAGTTCGTGCCAGTACGCGGTCGGCAGGTCGAGGACGGTGATCTGCCCGCCGGCTTCGCTGCGCAGCAAGTCGGGCAGGGTGCGGCCGCCGCCGGGGAGCAGGACGCAGGTGGCGCCGGAGGCGAGGGCGGGCCAGATCTCCTCGGCGTGGGTGTCGAAGCCGATCGAGGCGAATTGGACGATCCGGTCGCCGGGTCCGAGCCCGTAGCCGCCGTGGGTGCCGCCCGCCATCCAGTCGATCCGGTCGGCGAGTGCGCCGTGGTCGACCACCACGCCCTTGGGCCGCCCGGTGGAGCCGGAGGTGAACAGCACGTACGCGGGCGCGTCGGCGGGGGCACCGGGCGGCTGTCCGGCAGGTGCGGCGGAAGGATCCCCGGGACCCTCTCCGGGGTCCAGGCGCGGTATCCCGAGGTCGGGCGCGTCGGCCGCGGCCAGCAGCAGGCTCGCGCCGCCGTCCGCGACCAGTTGGCGCAATCGTTCGGCCGGCTGGGCCGCATCCAGTGGGAGGTAGGCGCCGCCGGCCTTCCAGACCGCCAGCAGCGCGGTCACCAGTTGGTACGAGGGGGTGAGGGCGACGGCGGCGACCCGGCCGGTCAGCGGGCCGATCCGGGCGGCCAGCAGGGTGGCGCGGCGGTCGAGTTCGGCGTAGCCGAGGGTGGCGTCGCCGAGAACGAGGGCGGGGGCGTCCGGGCGCAGGGCGACCTGTTCGGCGAAGCGTTCCAGCAGGGTCCGGCGGACGGCGGGCAGGGCGGGGCCGGTGGCGCGGGCGAGCAGGGCGGTGCGTTCGTCGCGGTCGAGCAGCCAGTCGCCGTGGGCGGGGGTGAGCGGGTCGGTGGTGGCGTGGGTGAGCAGGGTGCGGTAGCGGCGGGCGAGGGTGTCGGCGGTGGCCCGGTCGAAGAGTTCCAGGTCGTAGGAGAAGGAGCAGGTCAGGCCGTCGGCGGTGCGCCAGCAGTCGAGCAGCAGGTCGGCCTTGGCCCGGGCGAAGCCGGAGTCCAGCGCCATCAGTTCGACGCCGGGCGGGAGTTGGGGCCGGGCGGTGTCGGCCTCGGTCTGGCTCTGCAGGATGAACAGGGTGCGGAACGGCAGTTCGCCGGGTCCGGCGCCCTGGTCGGCGGCCAGCCGTTCCAGCGGGACGTCCTGGTGGGCGAGGGCGTCCATGGTGGCGGCCCGGACCCGGCGCAGCACGGTCCGGAAGTCCGGTTCGCCGGTGAGGTCGGCGCGGATCACGGCGGTCCGGGTGAAGTAGCCGATCAGCGCTTCGAGGGCGCTCTCGCCGCGGCCGGCGAGCGGGGTGCCGACGGTGAAGTCGTCCTGTCCGCTCCAGCGGCCGAGCAGGATCTGGTAGGTGGCGAGCAGCACCATGTACGGGGTGCAGCGTTCGGTGCGGGCCAACCGGTCGACGGCGGCGGTCAGTTCGGGGCCGAGGTGGAGGTCGGTGAAGCCGGCCGGGTGGGTGGGGCGGGCGGGCCGGGGCCGGTCGGTGGGCAGCCGCAGCGGTTCGGTGCCGGCCAGCCGGGCCCGCCAGTGGGCGTACGCCTGCTCGGTGGCCTCGGGGGTCAGGCGCTGCTGTTCGGCGCGGGCGTGGTCGCCGTACTGGAGCGGGAGTGCGGCGGGGTCGGCGCCCTGGTAGCGGGCCAGGAGTTCCTGCTGGAGCAGGGCGGCGGACCAGCCGTCGGCGGCGATGTGGTGCAGCACCAGGCAGAGTGCGTGCTCGCGTTCGCCGGAGCTGACCAGCACGGCGCGCAGCGGCGGCTCGGTGGTCAGGTCGAAGGGCCGGTTGACGTACGGGGCGACGGCCTCGGTGAGGTCGGTGTCGGTGGCGCCGGGCGGGATGCGGTGGACGGCGAGGTCGACCGGCCCGGGCGGGTGGACGATCTGGCGGGGGTGGTCGCCGATCAGCGGGAAGCGGGTGCGCAGGATGTCGTGGCGGGCGGCGAGGCCGTCCAGGGCGGTGCGCAGGGCGTCCGGGTCGAGCGGGCCGCGCCAGCGGTGGGCGAGGTACAGGTGGTAGGCGGTGTCGGCGGGGTCGAGCTGCTGGAGGAACCACAGCCGGTGCTGGTCGGGGGTGAGCGGGTGGCCGGGCGGGTCGGCGGGTGTGGTCATGCGTCCACCTCGTCCTTGGTGCGGGCTTGCAGGGTCTTCAGGCCGACCAGGTCGTCGGAGACGGCGTCGGGCACCTCGCGGTCGAACCGGGCGAGGACCGGGATCCGCAGGCAGATCAGGGCGAGCGCGGCCATCGCGAGTCCGAACAGCAGGTAGGCGAGGCCGATGCCGCGGCCTTCGCCGGTGCCGATCAGGCGGCCGACGGTGCCGGCGAGTGCGCCGTGCTCGTCCATCAGGGGCTGCAGCAGGCCGGGGGCGGTGGGGGCCACGACGGCGAACCCGATCGGCAGGGTCGACCAGGCGACCATGGTGTTGACGGCGATGATCCGGCCGTGGAAGCGCAGCGGGACCTTGGTCTGGATGATGGTGGCGTAGGTGCCGTTGAGCAGCGCGAGGCCGAGGGTCATGCCGAACGCGCCGAGCGCGACCAGTGGCAGGGCCGGGCGCAGGCCGGTGAGGACGCAGGCGGCGGCCAGGCCCAGGGTGGCGTACAGGACGCCGCGCAGCCGGTCGCGGCGCGGGCCGCCCCAGACCAGCAGGGTGAGGCCGCCGGCGACGGCGCCCGCGCCGGCCGCCAGCGCGACCCAGCCGGTGGCGGGCAGGTCGGCGAAGGAGAGCACCAGCGGGGTGGTGAGCAGGAACAGCGGGGAGAGGAAGATGTTGAGGACGGCGAAGTAGACCAGCATGGCGCGGAAGTGCCGGCTGCCGAGCGCCCGCCGGAAGCCGGCCCTGATCTCCTCGGTGACGCTCTCGCGGCGGCGCCAGGCCATCGCCTGCGGGAAGCGGACGGCGAGGGTGACGGCGACGGCGGCGGTGTAGCTGACCACGTCGATGGCGAGGATGCCGCCGAGGCCGAGGCCGGCCAGCAGGCCGACGGCGAACAGCGGGACCAGGAACTGGGCGAAGCCGAGTGCCATCTGGACGATGCCGTTGGCGCGGCCGAGGAAGCGCTTGGGGACCAGTTGCGGGACGGCCGAGCCCCAGGCGAAGCGCTGGAAGGCGAGGGCGAGCGAGAGCAGCGCGATCAGGGCGTAGGCGTGCCATACGTGCAGGCCGCCGGTGAGGTAGAGCGCCAGCAGGGCGGCCTGGGTGGCGCCGGCGGCGAGGTCGCCGGCCAGCATCACCTTCCGGCGGTCGCCGCGGTCGACGACGGCGCCGGCCAGCGGGGCGGCGAGGATGCCGGGGACGAGTCCGCAGGCGGCGAGCAGGCCGAGGTCGGCGAGCGAGCCGGTGCGCAGGTAGATCCAGATCGGCAGGGCGAACTCGGTGAGCGCCGAGCCGATCATGGAGATCTGCTGGCCGGTGGCGACGGCCAGGAAGCGGCCGAGGCTGGGTCTGACCTGCCGTCCGGTGCCTTCGGCGGTAGGGCGTCCGCCGCCGTCCGGTGCGGGCCGGGCGGCGGTGGCCGGGTCGCGGGAGACGTCCTCCAGCCACCAGGTGGCGTCCGGGGTGCGGGCGTGGTCCTGTTCGGTGCCCGCGGCGATGGCGGGGTGCACCTCGGTGAGGACGGCGGCGAGCTCCTCGGCGCGGTACTTGAGGAAGAAGTGGCCGGCCTCGTCGAGGACCACCACGCCGGTGGTGTCGGTGAGCCGGTGCCACTCGCGGTGGCGTTCCTGGTAGAACTCGGTGGCGGGGTCGCGTTCGCCGACGACCGCGATGACCGGGGCGTTCAGCCGGCCGCCGGCGGTGCGGAACAGTTCGCCGAAGTACTGCTCGGCCTTCTTGGTGCCGGTCCGCCGGTTGCGGACGATCAGGGTGAGCTGTTCGGGGGTGAAGTCCTCGGTGTCCAGGCCGGCCGAGGTGAGCGCGTTGACCATGTCCTGGTCGCTGCGCAGGCGGTCGGTGAGGGCACCGAAGCGTTCGGACAGGGCGGCGCCGCGTCCTTCGGGGCGGGCGAAGGGGAAGCTGCCGCCGAGGTGGACGGCGTCGACCTGGCGGCCGGCGGCCTCCAGTCGGCGGGCGATCTCCACGGTGAGCATCACGCCGAGCCCGCAGTGGCCGTAGAGCACGATCCGGCCCTCGACGCCGTCCAGGATCTCCTGTGCGGTCTCGGCCGCGACCTCGTCGAACGGCCGTGACTCCTCGCCGAGTTCGTGGCCGGGGACAGCCAGCGAGTGCAGGGCCCAGTCGTCCGGGAGGGCGTCGGCGAGCGGCTTGTAGATGAGTGCGCTGCCGCCGCCGTACGGGGCGCAGACCACCGAGGCGCTGGTGCGGGTGCGGGGTGGGGTGAGGCGGTGCAGCAGGCGGCGCGGTCCGCGCTCGGCGGCGTCGGCGCCGAGCAGGGCGGCGAGCGTGCGGACGGTGGGGTGCTGGAAGAGGTCCATCACGCCGAGGGTGCGGGCCTGGTCGGGCAGGGCGCGGCGGAGCCGGGCCACCACCTGGGTGGCGAGCAGCGAGTGACCGCCGAGTTCGAAGAAGTCGTCGAGGGCGCCGACCTGGTCGAGGTCGAGCAGGTCGGCCCAGAGTGCGGCGATCCGTTCCTCGGTGTCGCCTTCGGGGGGCCGGTACCCGGTCGGGTCGGCGGGGCCGTCGGCGGGGGCGGGGAGCGCGGCGCGGTCGACCTTGCCGTGGGCGAGCAGCGGGAGGCGGTCGAGTGCCACGTACCGGGCCGGGACCATGTAGTCGGGCAGGGTGTCGGCGAGGAGGGTGCGCAGGGCGGCCGCGGTGGGCGGCTCGCCGTCGCCGGGCCACTCCAGGTAGCCGACCAGGTGCTGCTTGATGCCGTCGCCGCGGGCCAGTACGACGGCCTGGGTGACGCCGGGGACGGCGGTGAGGGCGGCCTCGATCTCACCGGGTTCGACGCGGTGGCCGCGGACCTTGATCTGGTGGTCGGCGCGGCCGAGGAACTCCATTTCGCCGTCGGGCCGGTGGCGGACGAGGTCGCCGGTGCGGTACATCCGGGCGCCGGGTGCGGTGGCGTAGGGGTCGGGCAGGAAGCGGTCGGCGGTGAGGTCGGGGCGGCCGAGGTAGCCGCGGGCCAGCCGGTCGCCGCCGAGGTGCAGTTCGCCGGCCGTGCCGGGCGGGACGGGCTGCAGCCGCTCGTCCAGGACGTAGCAGCGGGCGCCGGCCAGCGGGCGGCCGATCGGGGTGGAGCCGTGCCCGGGGCCGTCGGGGTCTACCTCGTGGACGGTGACGCCGACGGTGGTCTCGGTGGGGCCGTAGTGGTTGAAGACGGCGCACCGGCCGAGGCGGGCCAGGTCGCGGGCCCAGCCGGCCGGGCTCGCCTCGCCGCCGAGCAGCAGGGCCTTGCGGGGCAGCAGGCGTTCGGCGGGGGCGTCGGCGGCGAGTGCGGCCAGGTGGGAGGGGGTCATCTTGAGGTAGTCGATGGCGTGGTCGGCCATCGCGTCGGCGAGTTCGGCGCCGGAGATCCGCCGGGGCAGCAGGTGGATCCGCCCGCCGGTGGACAGGCCGAGGTACAGCATGGTGATGCTGAAGTCGAAGGCGAGGGACTGCAGTAGGCCGTACGAGCCGCCCGGTTCTATCCGCAGCCGTTCGGCGGCGCCGGCCAGGTAGTTGACGATCTGGCGGTGCTGGACGGCGACGCCCTTGGGGCGGCCGGTGGAGCCGGAGGTGTAGATGACGTACGCGAGGTCGCCGGGGCCTGCGAGTTCGGGGAGCGGTCCGGTGTCGGCGGCGTGCTCGGCGGCGGCGTCGATGCGGAGCACGGTGCCGCGGCGGCCGGTGGCGGGGGCGGTGCCGGGGCCGGTGACCAGGATCGCGGCCGCGGAGTCGGCGAGCAGGAACTCCAGCCGTCCGGCGGGCTGTTCGGGGTCGAGCGGGAGGTAGGCGGCGCCGGCCTTGAGGGTGCCGAGCATGGCGACGGCGAGGTCCGGGGACTGTTCGAGGCAGAGCGCGACCACGTCGCCGGGTCCGGCGCCGAGGGCGCGCAGGCGGTGGGCGAAGCCGGTGGCGCGGCGTTCGAGGGCGGCGTAGGTGAGTGTTTCGGTGCCGTGGGTGAGGGCGGGGGCGTCGGGGGTGCGGGCGGCCGCCGCGGCGAGCAGGGCGGTGAGGGTGGCCGGGCCGTCGGCGGGCAGGGCGGGGCCGGCTGCGCGGGCGGCGAGTTCGGTGTCCTCGCCGGGGGCGAGCAGCGGCAGTTCCAGGGCCGGGCGGTCGGGGTCGGCGAGGGCGGCCCGCAGCAGCACCTCGAAGCGGGCGGTGAGGCGCTGGACGGTGGTGTGGTCGAACAGGTCGGTGCGGTAGGTGAACAGGCCGTACAGCCTTCCGTCGGGCTCGTCGCGCAGGTACAGCGCGAGGTCGTGGTGGGTGGTGGCGGCGCGGTGGCCGAAGCCCTCGGTGCGGGTGGCGCCGGGCGGTGCGGCGGTGGCGGGTTCTCCGTAGTTCTGGAAGGCGAAGGTGGTCTGGAAGACGGCGGCCCGGCTGACGTCGCGTTCGACGGCGAGGTCGGAGACGATCTGCTCGAACGGCACCTCCTGGTGGGCATAGGCGTCCAGGGTCCGCTCGCGGACCCGGCCGACCAGCCGGCCGAAGGTCAGTTCCGGGGTGAGCCGGGCCCGGATCGGCAGCATGTTGACGAAGATGCCGACCAGGGCCTCGAGTTCGCCGTGCAGCCGGCCGGCCACCGGCGAGCCGACCGCGAAGTCCGTCTGTCCGCTGTGCCGGGCCAGCAGGACCTGGTACGCGGCGAGCAGCACCATGTAGCGGGAGGCGCCGTGGGCGCGGGCCAGTTCGGTGACCCGCCCGGACAGGCCGGCGTCCCAGTGGAATTCGTGGGCGGCGCCGTCGTAGGTCAGGACGGGCGGCCGGGGCCGGTCGGCGGGCAGTTCCAGCGGCGGGACACCGGCCAGTTCGGCCTGCCAGTGGGCGCGGGAGGCGTCCAGGGCGCCGTCGGCGGTCCTGGCCCGCTGCCAGGCGGCGTAGTCGCCGTACTGGAGGGCGGGTTCGGCGAGGCCGTGCGGGGTGCCGTCGGCGTGCCAGGCGTACAGGGCGTCGAGTTCGCGCTGCAGCAGGTCGATCGACCAGCCGTCGCAGACGATGTGGTGCAGCACCAGGGCGAGGACGTGCTCGCGCTCGGCGAGGCGGACCAGCAGGACCCGCAGCAGCGGGCCGCGGCCGAGGTCGAAGGGTTCGGCGAGCAGCGCCTCGACGGCCTCGGCGGCGCGCCGGTCCGGTTCGGCCTCGCCGCTCGCGTCCAGGTATCCGGCGGTGAACGGCGCCGGGTCGGCGACCACGGTGTACGCCGTACCGTCCGCGGTGGCGGGGAAGGTGGTGCGCAGGCTCTCGTGCCGGGCGAGCAGGTCGGTGAGCGCGGCGTCCAGTGCGGCCCGGTCGTGGCGGCCGTGCAGGCGGCGGGCGGGGGCCAGCGCGTAGGCGGTGGAGCCGGGGGTGAGCTGGGCCATGAACCAGAGCCGTTCCTGGCTGCTGGACAGCGGCGCCGCGCTCCCGGCGGGTCGCGGGTTCACGGTACGGGCGGGGCCTCGGGCGCCGCGCAGCCGCTGCGCCAGCAGGGTCCGTTTGGCGTCGGACCAGCCCGTGGTCAGGGGCTGGGTTTCGGTCATCGTGGTCCTGTTCGGGATCGGGGGCGCCCGGCCGGCGGGCGGGACGGGGGCGGGCGGGCGCGGGTCAGCGCAGCCGGGCGACGGCCTCGGCGATGCCGGCCACGGTCGGGGTGTCGAAGAAGACGTCGAAGTCGACCTCGACGCCGAAGGTCTCCCGGATCCGCGAGGAGATCCGGATGATGGTCAGCGAGTGGCCGCCGAGGTCGAACAGGTCGTCCTGGGGTCCGACCTCCGGCAGGCCGAGCACCTCGCACCAGATGGCGCACAGCGCGTCGGTGACCCGGTCGCCGGTGGCGCGGGCTCCGGCGGACGCGGGCGCCACCGCCTCGGCGGGGGGCGCGGGCAGCGCCCGGCGGTCGAGCTTGCCGTTGGGGGTCAGCGGCAGCCGGTCCAGGGTGGTGAAGTGCCGGGGCACCATGGCGGCGGGCAGCATCCGCAGCAGGTGTTCGCGCAGGGCGGCGGGGTCGGCGGCGCCCACCAGGTGGGCGGCGAGCCGCGGTTCGCCGTCCGGGCCGTGGTGGACGGTGACGGCGGCCTCGGCCACCTGCGGGTGCTCCAGCAGCGCGGACTCGATCTCGCCGGGTTCGATCCGGTGGCCGCGGATCTTCACCTGCTGGTCGATCCGGCCGAGGTAGTCCAGTGCGCCTTCGCCGTCCCAGGCGGCGAGGTCGCCGGTGCGGTAGAGCCGGGAGCCGGGCGGGCCGAACGGGTCGGGCACGAAACGGTCGGCGGTGAGTGCGGGCCGGCCCAGGTAGCCGAGGGCGAGTCCGTCGCCGCCGAGCAGCAGTTCGCCGGGCAGTCCGACCGGGACCGGCCGCAGCCGTCCGTCCACGACGTAGGCGCGGGTGTTGGCGATCGGGCGGCCGATGCCGATCCGCTGCGGTTCGGCGGGGATCTCGGCGCAGGTCGACCAGATGGTGGTCTCGGTCGGCCCGTAGACGTTGAACAGCCGGGCCACCGCGGCCCGCAGCTCGCGGGCCAGCGGCAGCGGCAGTGCCTCGCCGCCGGCCAGCGCCGTCAGGCCGGTGCGGCCGGGGCCGGCGGCCAGCAGCACCCGCCAGCCGGAGGGGGTGGCCTGGGCGTGGGTGACGCCCTCGGCGGCGATCAGCCGCAGCAGTCCGGGCCCGTCGACGGCCAGACCGTCGGGGGCGAGCACCAGGCGGCCGCCGGTGGCGAGCGGCAGGAACAGTTCCAGCGCGGCGATGTCGAAGGAGAGCGAGGTCAGGCCGAGCCAGACGTGGCCGGGCCCGGAGCCGAGCCGCTCCGCGAAGGAGCCGAGCAGGTTGGCGAGCGCCCGGTGACCGACCGCGACTCCCTTGGGGCGCCCGGTGGAGCCGGAGGTGTAGAGCACGTACGCGGTGTCGCCGGGGCCGGGGCGGCCGGTGGGCGGCGCCGCCAGCGGGGTGGCGGGGCCGGTGTCCGGTACGAGCAGCACCGGTGCCACGTCGAGGAGTTCGGCCGGCGGACGGCGGTCGCTGAGCAGCAGGTCCGCGCCGGAGTCGGCGAGCAGGAACGCCAGCCGGGCGGCCGGGTGCGCCGGGTCGAGCGGCAGGTAGGCGGCGCCGGTGCGCAGCACGGCGAGCAGCGCGACCGGCAGCCGGGCGGTGCGCTCCAGGTGGACGGCGACCAGGCTGCCCGGGCCGATCCCGCGGGCCCGCAGGGTCCTGGCGAGGGCGGTGGAGCGGGCGGCGAGGGTGCGGTGGTCGAGCGTCTCGTCGGCGGCGGTGACGGCGACCGCGTCGGGGGTGAGGGCGGCCCGACGGTCGATCAGGTCGAGCACGGTGAGGCCGGGAGTGGCGGGGGTGTCTGTGGCGGTCGCGTTCCAGCCTTCGGTGACGGCGTGCAGTTCGGCGTCGCCGAGCAGCGGGAGTTCGGCCAGCGGCCGGTCCGGGTCGGCGACGGCGGCGTCGAGCAGGGTGGCGTAGTGTCCGGCGATCCGTCGGGCGGCGTCCGGCGGCACCACGGCCGGGTCGTACTGGAGCGAGATCTGTGCCCGGTCGGGCCCGTCCACCACCTGGAGGTTGAGGGTGGTGCGGGCGCTGTGGTTGGAAACCGCCCAGTCGACGGCGGCCCCGGCGTCCTCGAACAGCGGGTCGGCGCCGCGCCGCCGGTAGCTCAGGGTGACGGGGGTGAGGCCGACCCGCGGGGTCAGGCCGCGGACGGCCAGGCCGAACGGCACCCCGCGGAAGGGGTAGATCTCCCGCAACCGGGCCCGCACGGCCCGGGCGAAGCCGGCCAGCCCGGTCGTGTCCTGGTCCACGGCCGGGACGGGCAGCGGGAGTTCGTTGACGTACAGGCCGACGGCGTCGTGCCGGCCGGGGCTGCGGGTGGACAGCGGGACGGCGATCGCGGCGTCCTCGTTGCCGTAGCGCAGCAGCAGGGCGTGCGCGGCGGCCAGCAGCAGCTCGAAGACGCTGACCCCGGCCATCCGGGCGGCGGTGTGCAGGGCGCGGTGCTCGACCGGGCCGAGCAGCCGGTCGACGCTCTCGGCGGGGCCACCGGGGGTGGCGGCCGGGCGGCCGGCGCCGGGGAGCGCGACCTCGGCGCGGTCGGTCCACCGCCCGGCGTACCACTGCGCGGCCTGCGCGACCAGGTCGGCGGGCGGCGGCGCCTGCGGGGCGGGCTGCTCGACGGTCAGGGCGGGTGTACGGCCGAGGCGGCGGGCGTTGTAGGCGGCGGCCAGGTCCGCGAGCAGCAGGTCCTTGGACATCCCGTCGAAGACGGCGTGGTGGGCGACGGTCAGCAGATGGGCCCGGCCGTCGGGGCGGCGGTACAGGGTGGCGCGCACCGACGGGCCGGTCTCCAGCCGGAACGGGCGGGCGGTCTCCTCCTCGAGCCGCTTGGCGAACTCGGCGACGCTGTCGGCCCGCGCGTCGGCCACCAGCAGCGAGGAGCGCGGCCCGGTCGGCACCAGGTGCAGCACGCCGTCCCGTTCGGCCAGTGCGCAGCACAGCACGGGGTGGCGGTCGAGGACGTCCTCCCAGGCGAGTGCGAGGGCGGCCGGGTCGATCCGTTCGAAGGCGGCGCCGAGCGGCATGTGGTAGTTCCGGCCGGCCAGGCCGAGGCGCTCGGTCAGCCAGACCCCGTGCTGGGCCGCGCCGGCCGGGACGGACGGGCGGGCCGCGTTCTGTTCAGGCATCGCTGCTCACTTCGAGTGGTGGGTGCTGCGGGGAGCGTGAGCGGTGGGACCGTCCCGGCGGTCGGGGTCGCGATGCGGGGTACGGCGGCGGGTGCCCGGGCGTGGGCCGCACGCCGTCCGGGGCTGTCCTGGGCCGCCGTGTCCGCCGATCCGATCCGCCGACGGATGGTGGCCACAGCCGAATGGTGGTGCTCCGGCGATTCACGCCAGCTTAGATTGGTCCAGACCTGCGGAGAGAGTGGCATAGACCATCAGGGGCGTCAAGACTGCTCCAAGCTGCCCTGACTGACCGTAACTCAGCATGTCCAGAGCAACATTGACGCTTCGAACGGACCTCCCCCACGGGCCCTCGCGACCACACCCGGACCACCCCGGACCGCGGCGCGGCCCACCTTTCGTCCTTCGTGCACCACCGTTCGGCGGGCGGGCACCGCGGCCGGGACGCACCACGGCCCCGGCCGCCCGGTGGGCGGTCGGGGCCGGTGCCGCGAGGTGACGGTCAGTCCGCGGTCAGGGCTGTCCCTGCGTTCCGGTGATCAACTGTCAGGCGGCAACCCCGTTGGGGCGGACTCGCGTTGCACCGCCCCGGTCGTCCACCCGCCTGCTCCGCCGCACGGCGGCCCCCGCCAGCACCGCGAGCAGCGCCGCGCCGTAGGCGGGCTGCTGGAGGTCGCCGCCGCCCAGGTAGAGCGCGGCGCCCGCGGCCGGAACGGCCAGCCACTCCCAGCGCCCGTCGAGTGCCACCAGCGCCACCACCAGCAGTGCGTACCAGGGGTAGTTGGGCGCGGCCAGCAGCAGCGCGGTGCCGGTCACCAGCAGCGCGCCGCCCCACGGCCGGTGCGGATCACCCCGGCGCAGCACGTACAGCGCGACGGCGAGCAGCACCAGCGCCGCCGCGTACGGGGCGAACGCCGTCGGCAGGACCAGCCGCAGCAGCCCGAAGCGGTCCACCTCGGTGCGGTCGTAGCCCTCCTCGCGCAGGTAGCCGGGGAGGTAGCCGAGCACGCCGCCGCCGGAGAGCAGCAGGTACGGCAGGTAGCTCGCGGCCACCGTGAGCAGGGCCGTCGCGGGCAGCAGCAGGTCGCGCGGGCGCGGTCGGCGGGCCAGTGTCCCGGACAGCGCGCCGGGCAGGGCGACCGCCGGGACCAGCTTGACGGCGACGGCGGCGCCGAACAGTGCCCCGCCCGCCGCCCGCCGCCCCCTGGCCGCCGCCAGCAGGGCGGCCACCAGCAGCAGCGCACCGAGGGTGTCCACGTGGGCGTCGTTGACGGCCCACAGCGCGACCCCGGGGAACCAGCCCCACAGCGCGGCGCGCACCGGCCGGCGCCGGGCCAGCAGCAGGCCGGTGGTGGCGACGGCGAGCAGCGCCCCGCCGAGCTGGGCGGTCCGGATGCCGCCGCCCGCGCCCTCCAGGGCGAGGAACCAGGCCTCGGCCACCGGCGGATAGATGGTGTGGACGGCCGGGCGGTTGAGGTGGGTGCACTCGCCGGCGGCGGTGCGCCGCTCGTCCCAGCCGGTGCAGGGGCCGTGCGGCGGGAAGAGGTCCGGGGAGCCCGTGCGCAGGCCCGCGAGCGCCGGGTCGTCGGGCGCGTAGCGGTACGGGGAGAGGCCGGCCGCCTGCACCCGGCCGTCCCAGCGGTAGCGGTAGGCGTCGTCGCTGGTCCGGGGCGGGGCGAGCAGCCCGGTGGCCGCGACGGCGACGGCCCCGGCCAGCACCAGTCCCGCCGCCGGCCGGGCCGGCACCCGGCGCAGCAGCAGCACGGCGAGCGCGAACAGCGCCGCGTCCAGCGGGTACCAGGCGTACAGCGGGCCGGGGCGGCCGAGGGTGCCGCCGGTGGTGACGGTGGCGGCCAGCGCGGCGACCAGGGCGAGCAGCGCGAGCACGGCGCCGCAGGCCGCGAGGGGCGGGCGGGGGTGGGAGCGGGGGCGGGGGTGGGGGGTGGTTCCGGGCACCCGGCCACCCTGCCAGCGCGGACCCCGCCGCGGGGCACCGCCGCGGCGGCCGTCCGACTTCCGTAAGAAGGTCGGGGGGCGGCGAAAAGATGCACGCGATCCTGGTAACCCAGGGGCCGGACCGCTCTCGGGTCGCACCCTCGCCCAGGCGGGGGCCCGGCAGTGAGGCCACTCAACGGCTGCGGGCGACCTCACCGCTCTGGGAGGGCTTCGCTGCTCGAATAGGTCTCCCCTGGTGCTTCCACACGTACGTGGCGGGCGTATCGAAGCCGGCCGCTTCCAGGGCCGCCGCGAACATCCACGCTGGCTCCGCCCCTCCAGCAGCAGCCCACCCATGAAGCGGACGGCTCCGAGGAGACCGGGTCCGGCTCCAGCGTGCGCCCGCCGCCCGGCCGGTCCACGATCCGGTACCCATACTGCGAATGCCCGCCCGCCCCGGCGTGTCGCCCTGCCCCGGCCAGCAGACAGCGACCGAAACACTCCCCGTGCCCCGACACAAGCAGCCACCCCGATGCGCCAGTGACCGCCTCGCCAGGGCTTCCTTCACTCGGTCCACAGCTCCGGCGGCAAGTGCCCACCGCCGCCTTGCGCCCTGTCAGGCCGCCTGGCCATACCGGTCTTGTCCCCGCAAGACCCCCGCGAAGAGACTCCGAAGCGTGGCCACGCCCCCTGGTGGCCTCCCCTGCAATTTCTGGGTGTAGTTCCGGGCTGCACCCTCTGCGGAGTCGCCCTAAAGCCCACGCATACGCCGAATGGCCCTCACCTCTGCACACTCTGCCTATAGCACGCTTAACGTGAGGAATCATCACTTGACAGCCGAAGGTTCATATGTCGCTAGCAGACCGCAACAGACTTGCAGAAGGCATTCTGCCGCTCAGGCAGTTGCTTCTCAACATTGTCAATGACCCGAACCTGTTTCCTGCGAACGGCCAACACCTGAGGAGTCAGTTCCGGACTGCGCTGGACCAGCTAGACGCGGTCGGAGCCTTCCCAGAGGTGATCGAGGCCCTTCGCCTCAACGATGCAAGTAGCCCCCGCGCGCTTGTGCTCGATGCTGCGCTTGAGCAGGTTGGCCTGACCGGGCAACAACTGGAACTGAAGCTTGAGGTAGTCAACTGGACTCGAACACGAGCTTTCCGTGCCTGGGATATTGCCCTTCAACGTAGTCCAGGAGTCGAGTCTGAGGACGACACTGGGTTCGACGAATCGCAGCTGGGCCCAGACCCGGAGGACGACCCCGACTACGACGCTGGCGATCACCCTGATGGCAGCGATCCCGCTAGGCACTACCGGTGGCGACGTGCCCGAAAACTCCTGGCCAAGTTACTCAAGGCGATTGACGATATTTTCGGAAGCTTTATCAGTGCCATCCCCAATGTTGGAGAACTCATCATTGAGATCAAAGGGGCGCTGGAATCACTCCTCGACCGATAGCTCGTGGTCAATCCATACCGCACGATGACCGAGCAGCCGATCCGGGGCCGCCCGTACGCTGATGGCCTGGCCCCGCCGGATCAGCGCGGCTGGACCGTCTCGGTGTCTGGCGCCGGCTACCTGCGCAGCGCCGCCGGGTCGATGTCGAGAGGGAACGCTTCGGTGAGCTGGTTGGTCTCGCCGACCTGAACGAGGCGGTCGACGTAGAGGCTGCGTTCGATGTCGCCGAGGTAGAGGGCGCGGGGCAGGGCCGAGTTCGAGGCGCCAATAGTGCTCGATGCCGGTTACGGCGGCGATGACCAGGTCGGCGATAAGCAGGCCGTCGGGCACGATGACGTTGACGGCCTCCAGCGTCTCGAACGGGGCTCCGGCGTTGCCGATGACCAGGCTCACGAGCATAGCCAGGTCGACGCTGGCGCGCTGATGCGGGACGCCGGGGTTCGGGATCATCACCAGTGCTTCCCCGACGAGCTCGATCCGGTAGTGGGCGGCTTCTGTTGGTCCTCACCGACACCAGCACCGGTACCGGCTGCTCGGCGTCGCCCAGCGGCGGGTGCAGGTAATGGCACGGCGGCTGGCGGGGTGCAGGCCAGCGGGCGAGGGAGCCGCGGCCGGCCGAAGGCCACTACGGGGCGTGTCTGGCGCCTCGCCGGGAGGCCGCCGACGAGGGTTCTCGTTGGCGGCCTCCCGGCGTGTGCGTGTGGAGTGTGTGTCAGCTGGTGTAGAGGGTGTTCACCTGTTGTGCGGTGAGGGCGTAGGGGTAGGTGCGGACGTCGCTGACGGCTCCGCTGGCGGCGCTGTCGGGGACGTAGTTGGCGGTGTCGGCGATGCCGATGGTGGTGGGGCCGGTGGCGTTCCAGGGGGTGGTGTTGGTGCCGGTGCCGGAGTACTGGCCGTTGACGTAGAGGGTCATGGTGTGGGTGGTGGCGTCGAAGGTGCCGACCAGGTGCGTCCAGACGTCGGTCCGGGCGGGTCCGGCGGCGGATGCGTGGTTGTAGACGCCGGTGTTGGCGTGGTCGTCGCCGGGGGACACGAAGGCCCAGGTTCCGTACGCGAGGGAGTACTGGAGGTAGTAGGCGCCGCGTTCGTTGCCGTTCTGGGTGACGTAGGTCTGGTAGCCGGTGAGGTTGTCGGGCTTGACCCAGGCGGCGACGGTGTAGCTGCCGGCGGTGTTCACGGAGGGGGCAGCGGTCTTGAAGGAGGTGCCGTTCAGCGTGGTGGCGGCGTCGGTGGTGTTCTTGTGGTGGTCGGTGGTCCAGGAGACGGTGCCGGTGGCGGTGGCGCCGTTGGTCCCGAGCGTGTCCGTTGCCTTGGTGCCGTCGAAGGTGGTCTTGTCCAGGGGCCAGCGGTCCGCGGCCGCGCCGGTGTTCAGCACGGTGGTGGGGCCGTTGTCGAAGGTGTAGCCGGGGGCGTCGGTGGTGCCGGTGCGGTGGCCGTTCCAGATCTGGATGTCACCACCGGAGGTGATGCCCCACAGGGTGGGGTTGCCGCTGCCGGTGAGGTCGCCGTCGGAGCCGACGCGGTCCCAGGAAGCGGCGGCGATGCCGGTCTTGATCGTGGCGGTGGTGGCGATGGCGGTGATGGCCGGGTAGGTCACGGTCGTGGTGTCACCGAAGTCGGGGTCGACGATGTCGGTCGATGCGGTGCCGGTGGTGAAGGTCACGGCCTTGACGGTGCCGGTGCCGCGGTCGCGCGCCCACAGGCCGGGGTGGCCCTGGCCGGCCCAGTCCCCGACCGGGATGAGGTCGTTGTCCTTCCACCCGGTGGCGGCGAGCCTGATCGGGGACCCGAAGGTGTTGTCGTTCATGGCCGGGTAGTACCAGAGGGCGCCGTCGCCCGCGGGGGTCTTCTCGACGGTGAGCAGGCCGGTGCGGTTAGGCGACTGCTTGGTGGTGCTGACCGGGTCGCCCAGGGCGGCGATGCTCGTGGTGGCGGACCAGTCGGCGGCGTAACCGGTGCAGTCGGGGTTGGCGGTGGAGACCGCGCAGGCCGGCTTGGTGAGGGTCGTGAAGACGTCCAGGGCGCCGGCGACGGCCAGGCTGCCGGGGTTCTTGTAGGCCTGCAGGCCGGGCGCGTTCGTCTTGTGGACGATGACGTCGTCGACGTTGCCGCCGTCGCGCAGGCCGCCGCGGTGGGTGATCTGGTAGCGGGCGTCCCACGGGTCGGTGAGGCTGGGCGTCGCATCCGGGGAGTGGCGAGGGTCGGCGGCGATGGTCGTGATCGGGGCGGCGGCGTTGGGGTTGCCGGGTACGGTGTAGGCGCGGAGGTTGCCGGACCCGTCGTAGGTCAGGATGTCGGGCACGCTGTCGCCGGTGACGTCACCGAAGCGTGGGGCGGGCCCGTTGGGGTCCCAGGGCGCGTAGAAGGCGTACTGGGCGACGGGGGACCGGTTTCCGGCCATGTCGGCGGCCTGGACGTAGAGGATGTTGGTGCCCCAGTGACCCGCGGTCACGGGGATCTGGCCGGTGGGCAGGGCGCCGCCGCACTGCCAGGCGGCTCCGGTGAGCTGGGGGTCCCAGGACCAGCGCAGGCAGGCGAGCCCGGAGGTGTTCAGACCGCTCGGGTTGGGGTCGGTGGCGGTGAAGGGGATGTTCCCGGGCTTGCCCGCGAAGATCTTCGGGGTCTGGCCGTTCCCGGACTTCGGGAACTGGGTGTTCAGGTCGCTCACCGTGTCCGGGAAGGTGACGGTGGGCGGGGTGAGGTCTGCCTTGAAGTGGCAGGTGGGGGTGGAGGCGGACCAGGAGACGATCTGGTCGGTGGCCATGATGCCGAAGCCGTAGGAGTGGCCGTCCTTGATGACACCTGCCGGGACGGAGAAGGGGGCGTTGCCGCCGCTGGCGACCAGGGGTGAGTATCCGCCGGCGACGTCGGGGGCGCCGGGCAACTGGTAGTCCCACAGGTGGGACCAGGACCAGAGCTGGGCCTGGGCGGGGCTGGAGACGGTGGCGTTGAGGGTGGTGGCGCCGTTCTGGTCGGTGCCCGCGCCGAGCCAGGCCCAGGTGTTGGAGTCGTCGACGCCGCAGGCCTGGTTGGGGCCGTTGGCCACGGTCACCGGCTCCGGCAGCACCCGAGGGTTCGTGGGGGTGTTGGGGACGCGGTCGTACTCGATCCACAGCGAGGGCTGGCGGGTCAGGCGCTTGAAGGCGTTGACGTTGCTCTCGTCGCCGTACACACCGAAGGTCAGGGTGTCGGTGTTAGTGCCGTACTGCTGGATGGCTCCGGTGATGTTGTAGTTGAAGCCGACGTTGTCGTGGCAGGAGCCGTGGCCGGAGCCGGGGACCTGGCTCTGGCCGAGGCTTCCGCCGATCGGGCTGGGCTGGTTGTTCCAGGTGGTGCCCGAGTTGATGGCGCCGGTCAGGTAGAGGTCGACCGGGTAGGTCTTGGTGCAGGACCAGTCGGCGGAGACGTACTCCTGCAGATCCATGTAGGCCCGGTTGACGACCGCACCGCGCAGGCCACTGAGGTCGAACTGGTAGAACGTGCGGTACGTGGAGACGGGTGAGCAGCTTCCACCCGCCGCGTAGTAGCCGCACTTGCCGACACCGGGGAAGTTGCTGTCGTCACTGCCGCTGCGGTTCCAGTTGGACAGCGTCGGGTACGCGGACTGCACCCAGGTCCAGGAGCTCGCGGACGGCGCCCACGGGATCCACGCCGGGTCGATGTAGTACGGGGCCGTACCGTGCGCCAGCAGGTCCTGATCCGGCTTCAGATCCACCCCCTTGGCGTCCGCGGTCACCGGCATCGCCACGACCCTCGCGCCCTCACCCGGGCCGGCCGGCGTGCTGACCGGCCCGGCCTTCTCACCGGCCGCACCATCGGCCGCAGGCACCGAAGGCGTGGCCTCGCCGGACATCAGCGCGGCCGACACGGCCCGGCCCTGCAACGTCCCGCCCGAAGATGCCTGCTGCTGCACCTGGGTAGTGGTGGAGCTGTCCCACATCTGCGGGGTGGGCGCGAACCAGCGCACCGAACCGTCCGCAGTCTTCGCCGTCAGATTGCCAGTGGCATCCGTGCTCACGGCGACGCCGTCCACAGTGGTGGCGAAGTGCAGGCTGCGGATCGCCGGGTTGTCGGCGGCCGCCTGGGTCCTGAGGACCAGCACGGTGGTCATACCGCCGGCCTTCGTCGCCGTAACCTTCAGATCCGTGTCGGCTGCCACCGACGGGTACGTGAGACTGTCACCCTCCACCTGCGGGGCAGGCAGCGCGAACGGCGCCGTCAGCGCGAGCTTCTTGCCGTCCGCGCTCGTCAGGGTCGCCAGCGGGCCGTTGCCGCCCTTGGACAGCACCACACCGGTCGCCGACGCCTTCGGGGAGTACGACCCGTCAGGGTTCGCCGCCAGCGCCGCATCCAGCGCCACCCACGCACCGGCCCGCTTGACCCGCTGCTGATCCGGATGCTGGGTGAGCCTCAGGTGCCCCTCCGGGGTCGCCGACGTCTCACTGAACTCCGTCGTCAACGACGCGATGGCGGCGGGTTTCCCCGTCGCCTTCGCCTCGGCGAGCGCCTTGTCCGCCTCACCGTTCGATGGCCGCTGGGCCGCGTGCACGCCGTCGATCTCTGCAATTCGGCTCGCAGGAACCATTTCTGATGGTACATCAGCAGCTGCAACGACAGTGTTTGTAAGTGTCATTGAAATTGCCACTGCGGTGCCGGTGGCCAGCATCCGAGGCAGGGATCGCCGTCGACGGATCAATCTGTTCAAAATGGGTCTTCCTCGAGGCGTCGAAACCATCTCGGCGCACGTAGGCGCAGGTCAAGTTCATCTTTCTGCCTTTGCGATCCGCCAGGCAAGCGAACCGTAGACGTCATGTCCCGGTTCCTCCCGTAGCAGGACATATGTGATTCAGAGTGATATGCGTCACGCCCCGTCCATCCCCTTCCGGAATTGACCGGTGACATCGGGTGGCGGGTAGGTTCGCACCCGCGCCAGGATCTTCAACTCCGGATTGGCGCACCGGATGACATCGGGAGAATGTGTGAGACTCCGAAGGAGTGCTGACCATCAGCCAGGACGCCCGGGGGCGTCCTGGCTGAGGCGAAGGATGGCGGCGATGAGCGCCGCAGCTCTCGCCGGTTCACTGCTGGTGCCGACGGCCGCAGCGGCCGCGGGGCCGGACTACTCGCGGATCTGGAGCCCGCCGAACACGGCGCTGGGCAAGACCGCTTCCGTCAACGGGCAGAAGGCACCGGCTGTTCCGGTGGGAAAGCCCACGCACGAGGTGCCGCCGGCCTGGACCCCGCCCAAGGACACCAAGTCCGCGGCCGTCCCGCGCGGCCGCGCCGGCGTGGTCCTCGGCTCGGCATCAGCAGGTACCCCTGCGAAGGCCCTGGGGCTGCAGGCTCCGGCCGCCGGGGCTCCCGCCTCGGGTGCCGCGGAGGGAGCAGGGACGCTCCCGGTGTCCCTCGCCCCGCTTCCCGGCGCGGGTGACACACCGGGACAGACCGTGCAGGTCGAGGTCGCGGACGAGAAGAAGACGGCGGCCGCAGGCGTCCCCGGACTCGCGGTCGCCCTCTCCCGCGAAGGTGCCTCGTCGGCCCGCCCGGTGCGGGTGGCGATCGACACCTCCACGCTCGACGATCACCAGGGGGCCGACTGGGCGGCGCGCGCGCAGCTCGTCACGCTGCCGGCTTGCTCGCTGACCACCCCTGAGGTGAAGGGCTGTCTGGAGCGCACGCCCGTCGCGTCACACTACGACCCGGCCTCCAAGCGGCTCATCGCCGACGTGACGCTGCCCGGCTCGGACAGCGCGCCGCGCACCAGTATCCAGTCCTTGTCGGCGGAAGCACCCGCCGCAGCGGGCGCGGGCGGCGGGGCGATGGTCCTGGCCGCTGTCTCCGGGTCCTCCGGCGGCGCCGGCACCTACGCCGCGACGCCGCTCAACCCGTCCCAGGCCTGGACCGCCGGGGGCGCGTCGGGCGCGTTCGATTACTCGTACCCGATCCAGGCGCCGCCTTCCCTCGGCGGCGAAGCGCCCACGGTCTCCCTGTCGTACGACTCGGCATCGGTGGACGGCAAGACGTCCTCCACGAATGCCCAGGCTTCGTGGATCGGTGACGGTTGGGACTACAGCGCCGGCTTCGTCGAGCGCTCCTACAAGCCGTGTTCCAAAGCGGGCATCACCGGCTCCGGCGATCTGTGCTGGGGCGGCGCGAACGCCACTCTCTCCCTCGGCAGCCACTCCGGAGAACTCGTCCCCGACGACGCGTCGTGCCAGACGAACGCCCCCGGCACCACCGAGCAGTCCAACTGCACCTGGCGGCTCAAGGGCGATGACGGCACGAAGGTCCAGTTCCTGACCGGCGCCACCAACGGCACGTGGAACGGCTCCTACATCAAGGCCACCGACACCGACGGCACCGTCTACTACTTCGGCCTGAACCACCTTCCGAAGACCGACGGTACCCCGAGCACGGTCGGCCCCGACAGCGGCTCCGCCTGGACCGTCCCCGTCTACTCCCCCAACACCGGCGACCCCTGCTACGACGCCGCCAAGGGCAAGGCCTCCTGGTGCCAGGCAGCGTGGCGGTGGAACCTCGACTACGTCGTCGACCCGCACGGCAACCTCACCACCTACACCTACACCCCCGAGGCCAACTGGTACGCCATGGGCGGCGGCCAGAACCACGGCACCGGCGAGCAGCACTCCTACACCCGCGGCGGCGTCCTCAAGACCATCGCCTACGGCCAGCTCCTGTCCGACCAGATCACCGCGAACGGCACCTGGAACAGCGCGGCCCTGATCGACTTCACCTCCGGCGAGCGCTGCGTCACCTCACCCGCCGCCTGCGACCCCGCCCAGCGCACCGCCGCACACGCCGACGACTGGCCCGACGTCCCCCTCGACCAGAACTGCGCCCAGAGCGGCACCTGCACCAACTACGGGCCCACGTTCTGGACCACCAAGTGGCTGACCGCCGTCACCACCCGGGTCCGCGCCAACGGCGCCTGGCAGGACGTCGACCTGTACGAACTCGGCCACCGGTTCGTCAACGTGCAGAACACCACCGAGAACACCCAGGTCCCCTGGCTCGGCTCGATCACGCACACCGGCAAGGACACCCAGGCCTCGGCCACCCCGGTCGCCCTGCCGCCGGTCACGTTCACCGAGATGCTCCTGCCGAACCGCGTCGACGGCACCAACCTCGTGCCCTCCCGCCCCGCCTACAGCCGGCCCCGCATTCAGCTGATCACCACCGAGGCCGGCGCCACCATCGGTGTCGACTACAAGAGCGCCGACTGCTCCCGCGACCGCGCCGACATGCCCGCCTCGGCAGACAGCGACACCCGCTCCTGCTACAACGTCAAGTGGCACCCCAGCAACGAGCAGCCGAACGCCGACCCGATCGACGACTGGTTCCAGCGCTACCCAGCCGCCACCGTCACCGTCAACCCGAACACCCCGGGCTCCGTCCCGATGACCACCGCCTACACGTACGGCAAGGCGGCCTGGCACCGCAACGACTCCCCGTTCACCGAGAACAGGGACCGCACCTGGGACCAGTTCCGCGGTTACGCCACCGTCACCACGGTGTCCGGAAGCGGCCAGGACGGCCCCAAGGCTCAGAGCGCGTCGACATTCCATCAGGGCATGGACGGCGATACCACCTCTTCCGGCACCCGCAGCGTCCAGATCTCCGGACCGATGAGCGGACAGGTCACAGACGCCGACTGGCTCTCCGGCCAGATTCTGGAGACCGACACCTACACCCAGGCCGGCGGCACCATCGCTGCCTACACGGTCGCAACCAGCACCAGCACCACCCTCACGGCCACCCACAGCCAGCCGGGCCTGCCAGCTCTCGTCGCCCGCTACGCCCCCAGCACAGCGATATCGCTCTCAAAGGCTCTCACGGCCGACGGCACCTGGCGCTCGATGTCGAAGACCACGACCCGCGACCCCGTCCACGCCAACCGTGTGCTGTCCACCCTTGAGACCGCCGACGGCCTCCCCGACACCTGCGTCCGCCAAGGCTATGCCTCCGGACGCGACCCGCAGGTCTCGACTCTGGTGGCGGAGACCGTCAACGTCAGCGGACCGGGTGCCTGCACCGTAACGCCAACTGCCGCCAACCTCATCTCCTGGTCCCGCCAGTACTACGACGGACAGCCACTCTGGCTGGCGGCCGACAAGGCCGAACCCACCTCAACGGAGATCGTCGACCACTTCGCAGGCGCCACGGCAGCCTTTGTCCCTAAGGGCAGCCAGAGCTTTGACGTATACGGACGCGTCCTCACCTCGACCGACGCTACGTCCACCGACTCGGCGCACTCAGCTGGCGCCACCACTACCGTCGCGTACCAGCCCGCGAAGCCCGGCGAGCTTCCCGGCACTCTGACAGTCACCACCCCGGCACCTGCGGCAGCTGCCGACGTGGCCACCGGCCGGGTCACAACGGCCGTATTCAACAGTGCCCGGAGTCTTCCCAAGACCGTCACCGACTACAACGGGCGTACCACCAGCGAGTCCTATGACGCGCTCGGTCGCCTGACCGGTGTCTGGGTACCGGGACGCGACACCGGCAAGTCCGCCAATAAGGCGTTCACGTACGCCGTCCCTGGCGTCGTCAACAACGCCGCCATCCCGCCGACCACCACCACCACGTCCCTCGTCAGCACGCCCGACGCGGGCGGGAACTACGCCACCCTGCAGGCGGTCCAGATCATGGACGGCCTCGGCCGGACCATCCAGACCCAGTCCGCACCCGCGACCTCGGCCTACCAGCCCGGCCGGATCATCACTGATACCGCCTACGACTCCCAGGGCCGCGTCACCAGGAGCAACGCTCCCTGGTTCAACAACGCCGCCGGCCCAGCCACCACTCTCTTCCAGACCACCACCAACCAGGTCCCCGCCCAGACACACACTGTCTACGACGGCCTCGGCCGCCCGGTGACCGGTGAGTTCGTCGCCTACGGCGTCGTACAGACCACCACTGCCACGGCCTACCCCGGCGTGGACCGCACCGACGTTACCCCACCCTCGGGCGCAATGCCTGGCAGCTCCGTCACCGACGCCCGCGGCCGCACCACCCAGCTGTGGCAGTACAAGACCGCCACGGCCACGGGCAGGTCCGCCGACGCCGATGTCACCAGCTACGCCTACACCCCGTCAGGGCAGACTGCCTCTCGGACCGACGCAGCCGGCAACACCTGGACCTACGGCTACGACCTGCGCGGCCGCCAGACCACCGCCACCGACCCCGACACCGGAACCAGCACCACCAGCTACGACACCGCCGGACGGCCGGTCACCACGACCGACGCCCGCGGGCAGAGCATGACCCGCACCTACGACCTCCTCGGCCGCACCACCGGCACCTACACCGGGACCGCGGCTGACCCGGCCAAGCAGCTGACGGCAACCACCTACGACACCGTCGTCAAGGGCCAGCCCTCCACCTCCACCCGCTATGTCGGTGGAGCCGGCGGCACCGCCTACACCAGCACAGTTCTGGCCTACGACACCTCCTACCACGCCACCAAGACCACCACCACCATCCCGGGCACCGAGGTCGGCTCCAGCAATCCCTTCACCTACACCTACCAGGCCGTTTACGACCAGAACACCGGCCTGCTGACCAAGGACAACCGGTCCGCCATCGGCGACATCGCCGCCGAGACCGTCACCTACGCCTACGAGAAGTACGGAACCCTTCAGGGCTTCAGCGCCCTCGGCGGCTCGACCTACTCCCTGTCCAACGACTACGACGCTTTCGGCCGGCCGACGCGCTCCACCGTCAACCCGTGGGGCACCCAGATCGTCGTCACCAACAGCTACGACGACTCCACCGGACGCCAGCTCTCCCAGTACGTCGACAAGCAGACCGCTGCCACCGGCGCCGTCCAGCAGACCACCTACGCCTACGACCCCTCCGGGCGCCTCACCGCGATCCGCGACATCCCCGACAACACCCCCGCCAGCACCGACCTCCAGTGCTTCGGCTACGACTACCTCGGCCGCCTCACCGACACCTGGAGCGACACCGGCACCCTGACCCTCGCCGCCCAACCCACCGTCGGCAACCGCGGCACCTGCACCAACACCAGCCCCACCAGCGGCGCCCAGGCCCCGAAGAAGACCACCGTCGGTGGCCCTGCCCCCTACTGGCAGACCTACACCTACGACCTCACCGGCAACCGCACATCCCGCGTTCAGCACGACACCGGCGGCGACACCGCCAAGGACACCACCACCACCCAGACCTTCCCGACAGCCGGTAGCAAGAACACCCCCACCAACGCCCCCAACTCCGGCGGCGGCACCGGCGGACCCCACGCCCTGACCGGCTCCACCACCACCGGCCCCGCCGGAAGCCTCGGCGCCACCGCCCAGTACGACGCGATGGGCAACACCACCGCCGTCACCGACACCTCCGGCACCGCCACCCTCACCTGGGACGGCGAGGACAAACTCGCCTCCTACACCAAGACCGGTAGCCCCGGCACCACGACCTACCTCTACGACGCCGACGGCAACCAGCTCATCCGCCGTAACCCCGGCAAGACCACCATCAACCTCGGCGGCGACGAACTCACCTACGACACCAGCACCAAGGCCCTCACCGGCACCCGCAGCTACCAGATCCCCGCCGGCCTCACGCTCGTCCGCCAAGGCGGCAAATCCACCTACCAGGTCAACGACCACCACGGCACCGGCAACCTCTCCCTCGACGCCACCACCCTCACCGAAACCCGCCGCCCCACCGACCCCTTCGGCAACCCCCGCGGCACCCAACCCGCCCCCGGAACCTGGGCCGGCGACAAGGGCTTCGTCGGCGGCACCAAGGACGACACCACCGGCCTCACCAACCTCGGCGCCCGCCAGTACCAACCCACCACCGGACGCTTCCTCAACCCCGACCCACTACTCGTCGAAACCGACCCCCAGCAGTGGAACGGCTACGCCTACAGCAACAACAACCCCGTCAACCTCAGCGACCCCAGTGGTCTGCGCCCTGACGGCACATGCGGCGGAATCGGGCAATGCCAGACCCCCGAAGGCCAGCTGGTCACCGAAACCTGGACGCTGACCGATCACGGCGACTGGTCCGTACAGATCTCGAAGAGCAAGAAATCAGTCCTTCCTGGCGGAGTTCAAATCTCGACCACGAGCGACTTCAAGAAGCTCCAGGAAAAGACGAACAATAATCTTAAGATCTACCAGAAGCAGCACTATTCCTTCGGCGAGGACTCCACCGAGGACTACCACCAATATGTCGCTGCGGCCGTAAACGCCTGCTTTGAAATATCCGAATGCAAGAAGTCAAGTACCTATGACGAGCTCTGGGCGAAGCTGCGGGACTGGCAGCTCGAGAACATCCCAATGATCGGTGCAGGCGATGTAGCCTTTGCATCATCCGTTGTAGGACGGGGCCTGGCCAGGGCAGGCAAGCTGGAACCGCGCTCAGAGCTCAAGTCTTCCTCGCCCTGCGACAGCTTCCCGGCGGGAACCGAAGTACTGGAAGCCGATGGTTCGACGAAACCGATCGAGCAAGTCAAGGTCGGCGACAGTGTCACTGCCACCGACCCAAGTACGGGCGTATCCGAGCCTCGTACAGTCGATGCAACCATCGCGACGCCCGACGACACAGACTTCACGGTGATCGCGGTCGATGGTGCGAGCACCCGGCTGACGGCGACTGACCATCATCCGCTCTGGTCGCCCAGTTCCAACCGCTGGCTCAACGCAAACGAGCTCCAGCCCGGCACAACACTCCTCAGCACCGACGGCCGGGAAGTCCGCATCGCGGCTGTGAGTCACCTCACAAAAACGCAGACAGCTTACAACCTCACGGTACGAGATGTCCACACGTACTATGTGCTGGCAGGGACCACGCCGATCTTGGTCCACAATTCCGGGATTTGTGGGAAGACGGCCCTTGAGAACGGGGATTGGCAGCATATTCTGGACCGCCACAGGCCCGGTGGAGCAATGACCGACGATGCGTCGGGAATCTTCACGGGGAAGGAAAAGGTGGTTCGCCAAAGGATCGCCGACACCATCAATCGAGGAACGCCCAAGCCTAATACGCCGGATCCTGTCACCGGCGCGGCGCGTCCCGGCCAGATTTACGAATGGGACTTCGGTACGACTGTCGGCAAGGCTGGCCCAGCGAATGGAGGAGGGGACTTGACCAGCATTCGCGTGATTGTGAATGACGGAAAAGTCGTGACCGCCTTCCCGTACTAGGCGAGTCGAGTTCCTGCAAGGAGAAAACATGATTCACCTTTCCTTCTCCCTTCCGGAGTCTGCCTCCCCTTGGCGTAGGACCTGGGACGGGGCTAAGCAGGGCGATCCTGCTGGCATCGCAGAGATTGACCTTCGCTACAAGTACTTCGGGGTCAACGTCGAGATGATCGTGGAGGGCGTGGAGATCATCTCGAAGAGAAGGTTTGTGACGCTCGTGGATCTGGCGCTTTCTCTCTCTGGAGTAATCGAGCGAATCTCCCGCGGGGAGGATGCTGCATTCGGTTTCACGGAGAGCGACGAGGTCATTAGACTTCGCCAGGCCGGTGAGAGCATCTCGGTGAGCTCGTCGAAAAAGCAGGAGCAAGCGTCAGTGGCTCGCGATGAGATACTGGCGGAGCTCTCAGAGTTTCTGCGATCGGCGCATTCGCGGCTAATTGAAGAGGTTCCGGAATTGCGCGAAAATCCGGTCATCCGGATGATTGATGCGAGCTCGCAGCCGTAATTTCGGCGAAACTAGATTTCACGCCCAGAGGCCCCGCTGAAGACTCTTCAGCGGGGCCTCTGGGCGTCTTGACGGCAGTAGTTGACGGCAACGTCAGCGGACGGGTGCTGCACAAAGTGGCGGATCGTCGCCTTCAGCGGGCTCGGCGCGGGCGTCTGCCGGGTGCTGGAGGGCGTTGCTGAGAGCGTCGATGGCCTGGCGCTGGAGGCGGAGCCGGACGTGGGCGTACACCGTCGCGGTCACCCCGATATGGGCATGGCCCAACAGTTCCTTGATGACGACGAGTTCGACGCCCTGTTCCAGGAGGAGGGTGGCCGCCGAGTGCCGTAGGTCGTGGAAGCGGATTCGGCGGAGCCTGGCCCGGCGGAGCAGGGCGTTGAAGTGTCGGGTGAGCGTGGCCCCTTCGATGGGGGCTCCGTTGGGCCGGGTGAAGACGTAGCCGCTGTCCTTCCAGTCGGGGCCTGCCGCTTCGCGTTCCTGGCGCTGCTGATCGCGGTGCTGTTCGAGGGGGCGTAGGCATGGCATGGGTAGGGCGATGCGCCGTTCGGAGCTCTGGGTCTTGGTCGGCAGGGCGGTCAGGCCGCTGGAGTTGGTGCGCTGGAGGGTGCGGCGGATGCTGGCGGTGCCGGCGTCGAGGTCGAGGTCTTCCCAGCGGAGGCCGAGGAGTTCGCCCTTGCGCAGTCCGGTGCGCAGGGCGAGTTCGAACAGTGCGTGCAGCCGGTGGCCGTGGGTGGCGGCGAGAAACGCGCGGGCTTCATGGGCGGTGAGGGGTTCGAAGCGGCGGGGTCGGGGTGTGCCCATGCGGACGTTGCGGGCGACGTTGCGGGGGATCTCCTCTTCGCGGACGGCATGTTCCAGGGCGGACTTGAGCACGGAGTGGACGTAGGCCAGGGTCAGCGGGGAGAGGCGCTTGGAGCAGCACTTCCCTGTGGCGCAGCACTGGGGCTGCTCGCGGGCGGCGTCAAGGCCGCGTGCGCAGCACTGGCAGGTGGTGCGGAGCTGGTCGAGCCAGGTACGGACGTCCTTGGCGGTGAGCTTGACGAGCTTCTTCTTGCCGAGGCCGGGGAGCAGGTAAAGGCGGGTGCAGGCGGTGTAGCGGGTGTGAGTGTTCTCGCGGAGCCGGTGGACGGCGACGGTCTCCAGCCAGTAGGTGAGGAACGCCGCGACGCTGCCCTGCGCGGATGGGGCTGGGACTCCGCGGTTGCTGACGGCGATCTTCTCCGTGAGCTTGGCCAGGGCGTCCTTGCGGGTGCTGCCGTAGACGCGGACGCGTTTGCGGGTGTCGCCGACGGCGAGGACGTAGCCAGCGGCTTCCCAGCGGCCGTCCTTGCGCTGGTAGACGGTGCCGTCGCCGTTGGCGCGGACCCTGCGAGAACTGGTCCTGGTGCTGAGGGCGGGGTTGGTTTCGGAGCTGGTCATCAGGCTGCCTCTGCGAGTTGGTGGTGGACGAGGGCGGTCAGAGCGTGAGCAGGGATGCGGCGGGCACGGCCGATGGTGATCGAGACCAGTCGCCGGGTGCGGATGAGGTCGTAGACGGTGGAGCGGCTGATCTTCAGGCGTGCCATGACCTCGGGAACGGTGAGGAGTTCGGCCTCGGCGTTCACGCGACCGCCTCCGCCTGGACAGCGGCGGTGACCGGGCCGGTGGCGTGACCGGCCTGGTCACCGGAGCGCCGCGCATACCGGGGGCGGCGCGGTTGCTCGGGCCGGGGGCGCGGTGTGGTGGCCAGGAGGTCAGCAAGGTGTGCGAGTTCGGGCAGGAGGCCGGTTCCCTCGTACTGCCAGTGCGAGATCACCAGAGTCGTGTCCACGCCGCCGGATCGCCCTTCCTTCGCGCGGTGACCTGCGCGGTGACCGGGGCCGGGGTTGGTGTGCCCGGCGGTCAGGTCATCGCGGTCACTGTGGCGGTCAGTGACCGGCTGGCTCTCACCGGTCGGTTCCTGAGCGGAGTGTCGGCCGACCGTTGCCGGGTCGGGCGGCGTCGAGGCAGAGGTGGCGTCGTCCTGGAGGGTTCGCCAGGTGGTGCGTTCGGCTCGGAGTTGGGTGAGGGTGGTGGAGTAGTGGCGGGTGCGGGTGGAGAAGTGGCCTCGGAAGCCGAGCATGTGGGCCCACTGGCGCAGGCGGAGGTGGGTGTGCTGGGGCTGGGTGCCGAGGTGCCAGGCGGTGTGGATCATGCGGCGGGCGTGGTCGGTGAGGTCGTGCTGGGCGAGTTCGGCGAGGAAGCGCAGGCGGCGGTCGAGGGTGCCGGTGGTGGTTTCGGCGCCCTTGGTGGCGTACTTGGCGATGTAGGCGGCGACGTGGCGGTCGGTGACGGGGGCGTCGCCGGTGAAGTCGGTACTGCGGATCGCGCGGACGTCGATCTGCCGCCCGAACCGGAACACCGGGGGTTCCAGTACCTGCGCCCGGTCAGCCTCCCCAGCCTTGGTGGGGTGTTGGTGCTGGACGCGGGTGCGGTTGGCGGCGGCGCGGATGGCGTGGTCGAGGAGCTGGGTGGTGGCCCAGGCAGGTGGGGTGCTGTTGGGGCCGGTGGGTCCGTCGATGCGGATGACGGTGTGGAAGTGGATCTGGCCGCGCTTTTGGTATTCGGCGACCTTGGCGTAGGAGAGCGTGGCGTGGTGGCGCAGGGTGCGCTGGGTGAGTCCTGCGGCGTGGGCGATCTCGCGGCGCAGGTGGGTGGTGAAGCGGGCCCACAGGGCGGGGGCGTGGGCGTTCCACAGCACCGCGCCGGTGTAGTCGTACCGCTGCGGGTTCAGCGGGGTGCCGAGGAGCGGGTCGCCGTCGGCGTGCCGGGTGCCGCAAGTGCACGGGGTGGCACCGGGTTGGTTGTGGACGGGGCCGAAGCCGGGGGCGGTGAGGGTGGCGAAGACGCGGGGGTGGGTGGCGACGCTAACCGGGACGGTCTTGCCGCCGCGTAGTCCGGCGGCTATGAGCTGGTAGGTGTCGTAGCGGTAGAGGGTGGAGCAGGCGGGGCAGCGGGTGATGCGGCGGTTGCCGCAGCGCACCAGGAGTTCGCCGGCGGGCAGGTGGCGGGTGTCGAGGTGGTCGAGGATCTGGCCGGTGGCGGTGTCCAGGCGGGTGCGGTGTCCGGTCAGGCGGATCGGGCGGGCGCAGCCGCCCAGTGAGCCGATCTGCCGGGCCAGGGGTGCGAGGTGTCCGACGGCGGCGAGCTTGGCCAGCCTGGCGGTCAGCCGCGCCCGGCGTTCCAGCGCCGAGTTCCTGTTCGCGGACGTGTCGGCGCTGCTGGCGAGCGCCGGTGCGGCAAACGCTGTGCTGGCGGGAGTGGAGGTGGTTGCGGGGGTGGGGAGTTGGAGCTGTGCGGGCATGGGGACAGACCTCCGGCAGGAGTCGGGAGAAGAGGAGAGGCGATTGAGGGGCGACCCGGGTGATCGGCGCACGTGGGCACGGTGCGCATGACGGCGGGCGCGGATGGTGGGCCGGGGACGTCTGGCCTGGTCAGCGGCGGTGTTCACCAGCGGTGCGTGAAGGTAGCATCGCTTCACGGGCGCATTCAAGTGCATCCCTCCTCATCTATTTCGGTAGCCGGCGGGGACGCGAGTACTGTGGCCCCGGTCTTCCGTTTTGGACGGGCCGGATTTCGGTGGTAAAGGCGCAGAGAAAGCGGGGTGACCTGCGGTGACGGTGGGGCGGCGGGGACGTAGACCGGCGGGCGGCACGGTGCTGCTGACGTTCGAGGTCATCGCCGAGGCCCTGCGGGAACGGATCCGCTCCGGCGGGCTGAAGCCGGGGGACGCGCTGCCGACGCAGGCCGTGTTGATGGCGGAGTACGGGGCCTCCAGCCTGTCCGTGCAGAAGGCCATGACCCTGCTGAAGCAAGACGGCTACGCAATCTCCCGCCCCGGCAAGGGCGCCTTCGTCGCCCACCCCGACGCCGACGGTGACTCAGGTGACGGGGAGGCGGGGCCCACGCCCGCCGGCGGGACGGCGGCGCGCGTCGAGGCACTGGAGCTGGCACTGGCCGAGACGCTTGATCAGCTCACCGCCCTGCGGGCCCGCGTCGAAGCCCTCGAAGCAGGCGGCACCGAGCGAGGCTGCTGACCCGCCGGCCCCTGGACGGCCTGGGGCTGGAGCTGCGCGTCCAGATTTTCTCTACGAGGTTCAAGGCGGGCCCCGCCCGCTGGAGGTGGCCCGACGTCGCCGACCGACCCAGGGTCGGGACCGGCCCCGAGGTATTCACGGGTGTCGGCGGTCAGCGGTCCGCCGGGTCGTGAGCGGGGCTCGACTGGAGCCCGGTGGGAGCAAGTTGTGGGGTAAGCGCTGCTTACCCCAGCACCGCCCAGGGTCGGAGCAAGTTGTGTCCTATGGACTCCTTGCCCGCGTTGCGGAGCAAGTTGTCGCCTGCGACCGTCCTACGGTCGGATCGCGGGCACAGGGTCGGCCAGGGGTCCGACCCTCCGTTTCCACCGCTGGGCCCGCCGAGGGACCCGTCCCGCTCAGGCCAGCAGCCTGCCGGAGGCTCCCGGCGCCGCGCCGTTCCAGTCAACCGCGTGCCCGGCGCCGCGCGTGGCGGTGGGTCACCGTCTCGGGTGGGTATCTGCCCAGAGAGCCCGGTCAGTTCACCGTCAGGCGTACCGTGGCGCTGGAGGTGGTGAGCAGATGACGATGGAACTCGCGGACAACGTACGCAAATACCGGCGCCGCGCCGGGATGAGCCAGGAGGAACTTGCCCACGCGGCGGGTCTGTCTCCGGCGACCGTCCGGAAGGTCGAGCAGGGCGGAACGGTCCGCATGGAGACGCTTCACGCGCTGGCCCGCGCTCTGGGCATCCCCACGGCGGCACTCGTGGCGTCCGACGCTCCGGAGCCCGTGGGACGGGCGGAGGAGCCGAACCGGCTCAACCTCATCCAGCTTCGTGCCGCGCTCACCCCGGCGGTGGGGCTCGTGGACCAGGACACTGACGCCGTGGGCGAGGAACCGAACCTGCGCGCCTACGCGCGAGCAGTTCGAGACGCGCGGGTGCTGTACTTCTCCGACAGCTATAAGAGCGTCGCCGCCCAACTGCCCGGCCTGTTGCGGGACGCTGCGCGGGCCGTCGCCCACTACGACAGCGGCGAGGAGCACCGGCAAGCTCTGCTCGCCCGCGCCGAGGCGTTGCGCCTGGCCGGCACGTACCTCACTCAGGTGAGGCAGTACGACATTGCCTACACGGCCCTGCGAGGAGCCATCACGGACGCCCGGGCAGGTGGGGACATGCTCGCGGCTGGCTCCGGAGTCGGCTGTATGTGCTGGCTGCTGGTGCGGCAAGGCCGGCTGGAGGAGGCGGAACGGATCGCTGCCCAGAGCATGGACGTGGTGGAGCCGAAGATCACCGGCGCCGAACCGGACCACTACGCGGTGTGGGGCGGTCTGGCCATGGAGGCCGCAGCCGCAGCGGCACGCAACAACCGCCCGGACGAGGCCAAGGCGTACCGCAGGGCGGCGCGGGTGGCGGCAACCGCCGTCGGCACGGCACACCGCAACGTCTCCCGACACTGGTCCGTCTTCGGACCGGTGACCGCCGCCATCAAGGCACTCGAAGATTCCATGGTCGTCGGCGACGCCCGCGCGGTGGTGCGCAAGGCGGGTGAAGAGGTGGAGCTGTCGCCGAAGGCGTGGAAGCGACTGGGCAGGCCCAGCACGAACGACGGGAACCGCTTCACCCTGGACATGGCGCGCGCCCATACGCGAACCGGAGACCTGTCGGCGGCCATGGACGAGCTGACCCGCGCTCGTGAGGCCGCCCCCGAGTGGCTGAGGCACCAGAACTCGGCCGCCGAGACGATGCAGGAGATCCTGAGCAAGCGCAAGCGCACACTGACCAGCGACATGCGCGAGATGGCCGCCCACCTGGGCGTCGTCGGATAGCTGCTACGTAGCGTGGCAGTTCGAGAACCTTGCGTTGCGATCTGCCCTGCTGGGTCCGTGGAATGACGCATGGCCAGGTCGTTACGGTCGCCGTGTCCTGTTCCAGCGACCGAGGCCGGGGATCCACGATGGGCATGCCGAGGAGCGACGCGGACCGTCTGCGTCGCAGGGAGTTGCACGAAGCGGCGTCGGGCATGGCGGGACCCCGCCTGCTGCCATGGACCACCGAGGACGGACGCCCCTGCTACCTGAGCACCGACGGCAAGGGCTACATCTCGACGCTCGCTGACGGCATCGAAACCGTGCAACTCGGCATGGGTCAGGAGCTCCTGGAGTACGCCCGGGGCATCCTGACCCCCGGAGCCAAGGCCCAGTCGGCCATCGAGTACCGCTGGCTCGCCTGCCGGCTGACCGAGGCCCTGTCGGACGCGCTCAGGGTCGCCGAGTCGCGCGGAGAGCGCATCCCGGCGCCACAGGAGGAGGCGGCCGACGAGGGTGAACCTGCGAACGTCAGCCCCCTTGATGGGCAGGGGGAAGGCTGATGGGCAAGGCCACCCGCTACCGCTTCCGCGAGTACCACGTGACCACCGCGACCGAACCCATGGCGCTGCCGACCTTCGAGGCAGTCTGCGTCACAGGCGAAGAACGGGACTGCGCTGCCGCATCCGGTGAGCTACACACCCCAGAGGAGCTGACGCGCTGGATCGCCGGACACTGCGCGCAGACCGGGCACCACTCGTACGAGCAGACCACCCGCACTATCGTCCGCGCCGAGCCCGGAGCTTGGCAGTAGGATCACGCGCGCGGCCGACGACAGCACGACTGGTCTACACCTCTGACGGCAGTAGCGACGGCAACAACCACGGACTTCAGCGCACATCCACGAGCACCGACGGACCGTCAAACCACCGCTGACCTGCGAAAATGCAGGTGGAGAGGGGTCGCGTAGCACACGTACTATGTACTCGCCGGTACGGTGCCCGTACTTGTGCACAATTCAGGATTGTGCACCGAGAAGATCAACAACGTCTTCCATAACCCCAGCGGCAGATCTTCTCAGGATCAGTTTGAATACCACTGGGATAAGCATGCAAAGGGGCGCGGTGTCACGCGTGAGCAGTACCTCCAGGATGCGCACGACTGGGCGACGGGAATCGCCCAGCCAGGAGGGAAGAGGGGGCTCAACGCCAGCCGGGAGACGCTGGCGGACGGTGCGGACGGGATAAAATACGTGGACCCCCAGACAGGTAAGGGCGGGATCATCGGCCCCGACGGCAAGGCTGTAACCTTCTGGTATGGCGCCGACTAATGAGAGGACGAGTTGTTGTCGGATTTCATGGAGAGCTACGCCCTCTGGCGATCCTTGCCGTTTCCCGCCCTGCGCCGCGGCGAGAATCTGTTGCGCGCCGGAGAGAACCTTGCACTCATTCATGGCGACCTAGCTCTCGCCGACGAACATGTGACCCAGGTGATCCTTTTTGTCGACGAGGGGATATTCAGGCCGAGCCGGGCGGACGTCATGGGGTTGCTTGAAGGGGTCATCTCCCGCCTCGAACGATTCGGCGAAAGCATGGCCGCCGAAGAGCGCGAAGTTTTCGATGCTCATTATCGATATGCAGTTTTGCTACATCAAATATATGCAGAATTTCTGCACATAGGGGCTCCGTAGCCTGCCGCCTGACCGACATGGAATAACAATGATCCGCCCACACGTGTGGGCGGATCATTGTTTCTACTGGATCCTTTGTGTGTGCGGCGTGATTGCAGGTCGTGTCGTCGAGCTTCCCGTCTCTCCAAATCGAAAACTGATCTCTGACGCGACGCTTGGTCGCCCGGCGAGGCGGAGTCCCGGTCGACAACGGCCAGCGATAACACAGAGGCCCCACCAGAATGACGTCCTGGTCGGGCCCCTGTGGTGTCTGACTGGGCGTTTCGTCCCTGAGTCTCGGACTCATGTTCCGCGCCAGGTTGGGGTTGATTCGCCGGTGAGTCGGCGGGTCAAGAGGTTGATCATCGCGACGTGAACCATGGCTTCGGAGCGTGCGGGAAGGGCTTCGTAGTCGCGGGCCAGCCTGCGGTGGTTCATCAGCCAGCCGAAGGTGCGCTCGACGACCCAGCGGCGGGGTTGGACGACGAATCCCCTGGTCGAGGGGTCGCGGCGGACGATCTCGACATCGATGCCGAGCCTGGCTCCGTGTTCGACGACGGCGTTCTTGTATCCCATGTCGGCCCAGGCCTTACGGATCCCGGGATGGTCTGCGGCCACGGTCGTCAGCAGGTGGCGGCCGGCGGTGCCGTCCTGCACGCTTGCGGCCGTGACCAGTACCGCGAGCAGGAGACCGAGGGTGTCCACCACGATGTTCCGCTTCCTGCCCGCGATCTTCTTCCCAACATCGATGCCCTGGGTGGCGGCGGGGACGTTGGCGGAGGTCTTGACGCTCTGGGAGTCGATGATGCACGCAGTCGGTTCGGGATCGCGGCCTTCGGCGGTGCGTAGCAGGCGTCGAAGGAGGCCGTTGAGTCGCTCGAATACGCCTTCCTTCTGCCAGCGCGCAAAGTAGGCGTAGACGGTTTCCCAGGGCGGGTAGTCGTGTGGGAGGTAGCGCCAGGGGATGCCGGTGCGGTCGACGTAGAGGATCGCGTCGAGGAGATCGCGCAGGTCGTGCTCGGGTAGCTGGCCGAAGGCCAGGGCACGGGCTGCGCGCTCCTGGCGCCAGGCGGTCAGGGTGGGTTCGACCAGGGCCCAGCGGGCGTCGGAACAGGTCGCTCGGATACGGTCGACGATCCGTCATACCGACGGCATACTGCGGAATCACGCCTCCGCCCAGAGACCGCCGGATCCAGAGGACAATCGTGCTTGAGCCCGACTTCTTGGGATGAGACAGGACGCAGTACGCAGTTCCGATGGACACCCGTGCGCAGGCAGCGCTCCCGGCGCATCAGACCCTGGAGTACGCGGAGAAGAGCCAGCCGAGCAGTCCGAAAATCGGCATCAACGGGTGCTTCCGGGAGCTAACACAAAGCTCGGACGCGCCTGTAGGTGATCAGGCAGCAGGCCAGCTGCAGCTCGGTCAGCAGCACCTGGTGCAGCCGGTCCCATACGCCGGCCTCGGGCCAGTCCCGCAGGCGGCGCCAGCACGTCATCCCCGAACCGAAGCCCAACTCCTGCGGCAGCCACTCCCACTGGATGCCCGTGTGCAGCGCGAACAGAATTCCCTGCAGGCACCCGCGATCATCCAGCGGCAGGCGCCCCGGATTGCGTGACCGGCGGTGCCGCACCGGCAGCAACGGCTCGATACGCGCCCACAGATCGTCCGACACCACCCACGGCGGCCCCTTCAGCTTCCCCACGGATGGACCAACGAGCAGACCGTCAAGCAGACATGGCCACACCAGAGCTTTGTGTTAGCTCCTCTAAGAAGCCATCTCATTTGGGCTTGTAGGCTGCTCTCGTGACGATCGTGGAGCGGCTGGTACCGGACGAGTTGTGGGAGCTGTTCCAGCGGGTGGTG